>JAIRNX010000017.1 GCA_031257815.1 Lactobacillales bacterium | reverse complement strand
ATACCGATTTTTTCACCTTTCAGTTGCACTAATTTCTCTAAATGGATCTTGGCCATCTTAATTTTTTCTTCAATAGAAGGCTTTGGCAAAAGTTCTCCCGTACGTAAAAAAACTTCTGTACGCAAAAGCATCCAAGGATTCCCCAAAGCTGCGCGACCAATCATCACGGCATCTGCTCCCACATCCTCTAACATTTTTTTCGCATCTTCTGGTGTTTTAACATCACCATTGCCAATAAACGGAATTGTCAACTTTTTTGCAACTTCGCGCAAAATCCCCCAATCAGCCGCTCCTTGATACATCTGCATCCGCGTTCTACCATGCATAGCTATAGCCTTTGCTCCAGCTGCTTGTGCAGCCAAGGCATTTTCTACCGCAAATAAATGCTGATTATCCCAGCCTGTACGCATCTTTACCGTAACAGGAATACTTACCGCATTTACTACTGCTCGCACCATTTCATAAACCTTTTCAGAATCAAGCAACCAGCGCGCCCCAGCCTCTGCTTTAATCACCTTGTTCACTGGACAACCCATATTAATATCAATTATATCTGCACTGGTATGCTCTTCAACAAACGCTGCTGCTTTAATCAAGGTTTCTTTATCGCCACCAAAAATCTGCAGACTAATCGGATGCTCACTTGGATCAATCTTTAGCATGCTAAGCGTTTTTTGATTGCGATAGTAAATCCCCTTATCACTAATCATCTCCATTACGACCAGACCTGCACCAAACTCTTTAGCAAGCACGCGAAAAGCCAGATTTGAAATCCCCGCCATCGGCGCTACTACAACTTTGTTAGGAATCTCAACTATCCCAATCTTAAATTCAAATTCTTTCATTACCCTCAGTCCAACTTTACATTAAAACTATAAATTAAATACCAATTTTCAGATGTTGCAACCCCTGATAGAGGATACTCTGATAAAGAAAGTAGGGGGGATTTTTGCGCCACAATATGAATTGGACGCTTTCTTGTATTTTTCCAAATTAGTTCATAGACTCCCTTTTTAAATAACTGCCTTTGATCAATTTTAATTGAATATTCCTCTTCGTCAAACTCAGTTGTTGTAAAGATAACTTTGCCCTCATGCTTTAAAGTAAACTTACCACGCTGCTTTTGCTTTCTTAAAACCTGTAATTGTTGAAAAGCTTCTACTTCTAAAACAACTTTTTGCAAAATACTTCCGCCAGCTGGAATTTCTAAATTTTCTCGACCGTAACCTGCGATATAATTTGATGAATTCCCTAAAACTGGAGACATCAAACCAGCAGATAACTTACTTACTTTTTGATCTGGCATAACAGGTAACTTTGCTTCTGATCCTAAGATTTTAGAAATTAAAAAAATGGCAGAAGAAAAAATTAAAATACTGATAAGCTTTGTTTTAAGCTTCAACTGCGTTTTGCCAACAAAAGGAGATGCGACAATTAAAAGCAATGGCCCTAAAATAACTTCACCGTACCTAGGTCCAACCTCCCATAACAAAGCATAAAAAGAAATAATACTTAAAATCACTAACACTGGCATCAATAATTGCGGACCACCACAACAAAACGCTCGCCAAACTTTGCTAAAAGCTAATAAATAAATAGCCAAAAGAGTAATTTGAGATAAACTACTAAAAAAGATTTCAGCCAAAACAGCATGCTTTTGAAACCAATGTGGTGCTTTTTGAAATCCTTTGTAGTAGCGACCATAAATCCCCCCGCCATCAAGTAAAATTCCAATTTTATTGATCAATTGCCAAAAGATGCGTCGCGGTTTCTCTTCAAAAGTCCTTTTTTGCAAACGTTCTTTAGCCGCTTGTTTTTTTTCATCCAAAGATTGGTATATCTCTAGCTCCTTTAAATCATCAGATTTAAATCGCCCCTTAGATATTTGATTTAACCCCATTGACATCCAATGTTCTAATGGATAAGCGTATTGCTCATCTGGATAAAAATGAACTTTTCGTTGCAAAGATTTTTCTGCATAAAAAAAGACCGCAAAAATCATACATAAACCAATTGTAGCTAAAAACATTTGCCAGGAAATTTTGCGAAAATTAATAAAATAGACAGTTAAGTAAATGACGGCAAAAGCAGCACTAACTAAAAAACTGGCCTTGATTATCTGAGCAAAAAAGAAAAATGGCATACTGATTAAAAACCACCAAGCAAAAACTTTAAGTGACATTCCCTTCTTAGAAGATAAACGCCACCAAAAACAAGCCAAAACGCTCCACGCAATCATCACCGGTGTATCTGTATATAATATCCATAAATTATATGTCCAAAGATATGATAAACAAAACAGCATTAAACTCATCAAAACTATCACAGATTTCTTTTTTGCAACAATAGACACTGTATAAACTAAACTGGTGAAAAGTGCAGTATTAAGAAAAAAACTAACCACTTTGACAATTAACAGCGGTGAAGATAAAAAAAATCCTAATAAACGAAAAAGAACAGCATACATCGCTGTTGGCAAAACATTTTGCGAAAACATTTTATAATAAATCGGCCACTCAAAAAGTTGATGCTTCGCCAAGGCAAACGCATCAAACTGCATTCGAAATGCATCACGAATTATAGAGGGTGTAAAAGTCGTGAGCAAATAAATTTCCAAAAGTAAATAAAGAAAAAAGATTCCAATTAATAGATACTTCAGTTGTTTTTTTGAAAAACGTTCTAAAAGGGCGTAAATGACTCTAAATACAATAATTAAAACAATCGCACCAAATAAAATCCAATGGGCTTGTTCAGTGTAACTATATCTGCCATCCAAAAAAGTAATATTAGCGCCAATTCCCACAAGCATGACAAATAAAAAGGCCCCATAAATCACTTTGTTAATTACTAAACCTAAACTTTGACTCTTCATTTAAACATCCTCATAGAAATTTTTTATTTACAAGCTCTAATGTAAAAGAAAAATTGATGTTTTACAAGGTTCGTAAAAACGCGTGTTAAATAGTAAGATCCTCAAATTGACTATTATAAAGCTGCGCATAGAAGCCTTTTTGAGCGAGCAATTCTTCATGTGTCCCCTGCTCAACAATATCGCCACAATCCATCACTAAAATCTTATCTGCATCCTTAATTGTTGATAAACGATGAGCGATCACAAAACTAGTTCGACCTTTCATCAAACGATTCATTGCGTTTTGAATCAACTTTTCCGTGCGCGTATCAACACTAGAAGTCGCTTCATCC
>JAIRNX010000033.1 GCA_031257815.1 Lactobacillales bacterium | reverse complement strand
AGCGGCTATTTCCCGGGTGATGTATCCGAGGAAGGATACTTGCAGCACGGCGCCTTCTGCTACGTTGAGCGTGAATTTGCCGTTTACATCGGTTACTGTGCTGTTCCTTGCGCCTTTTTCCATGACGTTGGCGCCGATAATAAGTTCGCCGTTGGCGTCAGCTACTATACCGGTAACAGCCGTTTGCCCGAATGAAAGAAGCGGGATAAAAAGTAACCATAAAAGTAATTGTGTTTTCTTTTTTAAACTTTTCATATCATAACTTTAAAGATTAGATTAATAAATTTTGTTTATCCTTTTATTTTTTATTTAGAATTTGCAAAAAAAAAGCGTGCAAACCTTTTGATGATTGGTTTGCACGCTTTATGAGTATAACGAATTCGTATTTATAAACCTGAACGGTTTTTCCAGTGTATCATATCATAGAATAAAAACCGTGTTTGTAATGGCTCTGTATCCGGTCGATTATAATATTCCCGCTCTTGTTTTTCGGTAAAGAATACAGGCATAAAATCGTTCCGCCAATAGAAATTCAACACATCCGGATTGTTGTATGCATCGACCAACAAAAAACGGCAAAGATTCTTATATTGATTGAAACAAATGTGTTTGATAAATTCGATTAATTGAGAACCAACGCCTTGTTTTGCAAATTCAGAAGCAACCCCTAAACGTCCAATAAGAAATGCCGGATAAGATTGCAATGATTTTTCCCACGGGATATATTCTTTTACTTTTTTACGGCGACTACCCGGAAGATTATAGGTTTTCAATCCGTCCGGCGCAAGAGAAAAAGCGCATACTATTTTATGCATTTCATTATGCCTGAAAAAATAGGTTTGTCCTAACAGTTGATTTTGATAATGAATGGCTTCATTGTTAAAGAAGTCATTTAAATCATCGTTGCCGCAATCAAAATCAATAATAGGTTGCTCTGGCGAAAGAGGAACTATAGAACATTGCGTTACTAATTCAAGCATTATTTAAAGATTGTAACGTTTTGTCCAGATAAAAATGAATTCCATTTCTTTTGGATGACATCTATTTCTTCTTTGCTTTCTTTTGCGGAGGATTGTTCCAATATTTTGTAGAAATCCCGTGCAAATTTGCCTTTTAATACAGGCGCTCTCTTTATTGCTATTGCCATAATTTCTATTTTTAAAGATAGATAATCGTCACAAAGATACGACAATTAATTGAAAATGAAAATCCATAATTAAAGAAGCGTGTAAACCAATATGTCAAAGAGCTATTTATATAATGGTTAATGGTTAATTCATTAATCACTAACCATTATCCATTATCCAATGATTTCCGAGATTTCGCCGCTCCATGGGCCTTCTTCAAGGCGCGGGTTTACCCAGGCGGCCGAGAGGAATACGCGCTTACCCTCATCGGTACGTTCAAAAAAGAGGGTATGGTGCAGGCGGGTGGAGATAACGGTTTTTTCCACTTCGTTCTCGCCTTCTACCCGGTAACGTAGCGCAAAACCGTGGTAGTGCGCCGGCCCAACACCTGCCGTGGGCTGGTCTTGCTCGGGACGCGCCGCATAGACGGTGATTTCGTCATGCTGTTTCTTTACCGAAAGCACCAGTTGTTCCGCCGGGCGCGGCAGCGGCAGATGCGCATGGTGCTGGCGCGGCCGCAGGCCCATGGCTTCAAGCGCTGCGTCGGGCACTTGGGTGTTCAGTTCGAGGTAGTTGATAAACGTCCCCATATTGTGTTTTAACTCGCCGAACGCCGCATTTTTGTTTGCCACCGTAATGGCATTTTTTGTGGCTTTGTCGCTGTTGGCCTGATAGGCGGTGTTGGCATTGAACAGTACCGTGTCGAAGGTGGCAAGCCGGTTAGTGTCAATGTTCCAGTCGGGTTCATGCTGGTGACATTGGCTGTCAATGGTATTTGCATGTGCCAGTACTTCTGCATCCGGTTTGTTTAAGGTTCCTTGATTTTTTGACATGACTTTATTTTTTAATTGGTTATTTTTTTAAATTATTATTAAAGGAAGAGAGGCGTATTTGTCCTGAACAGGCACGTATTTGCCTCGAAAAGGCGCGTATTTGCTCCAAAAAGGCACGTACCTGTCCTGAACAGGCACGTGTTTGCTTCAAGGATATGCCTGTTTTTGGGGATTCCGGTTGGCCGCTCTCCTCTTCCTGGAGACGCCACCCTGTTCTCTGTTCTACAAAAATGTTGCTTATTTTGAAAAAAAATCCTATATTCCGCGCGGGATGCGGACAATCTTACACCCGGTGAGTGTGTGTGTGTGAGTGTGTGTGTGTGTGTGTGTGTGAGTGTGTGTGTGTGTGTGTGTGTGTGTGTGTGTGTGTGTGTGTACAGCCATGCGGGTTTCAGCGGGCGCCGATTGATATGTTTGCAGGTTGTATTTCATAAGTTACTTAGTTAATATTAAGGTAAGGTTTACATAACGTTGAGGCAAAGATAAGCGGTGAATGTAAATTAAAGTGTAACTATTCTTTCAAAAACGTGTAATTTTTTGCCAATTTTCCTGTTTTTTGACTTCTTGACAGAAAAACACATGACTTTGGCAGGATATTTTCAATAACAACTATATTAAAGTCAAAGAAAAGTTGTATTTTTGTCATAAAGTACCTTTACAAAAATTTTTGATGCCATGCAAGAATCAATCATCATAAAGAACTTCGGCCCTGTTAAGCACATAGAAATTGAGGACATACGTCCATTTACCGTGTTTATTGGCGAATCGGGCAGCGGGAAAAGCACAATTATGAAAGTAATCATACTTTTTCGCTGGATTTATAAATGGGTTAATATCCGTTCCTATTTAAAGCACTCGAATATCTCACAATCGCTGGTTGAGTTTGAATTTAATGAATTGTTAAAGAAAAACGGGTTAATAGAATATTTAAAAGACAATACCGAAATCATTTATAAAAGGGGAAGTTCTACCGTTCATTACAAGAATAAGCTTTCAACGTCTGATTTAGTGCCCAAGGGCGAGCTAAGTTTAGAGAAAATGTGCTTTGTTGCAGATAGAAGAAATATCATATCCGACATTCTTGCAAATAGAGTAAATGTACAATCTGATTTTTATTTAAAAGAAACATTAGATGACACATTGTTGTCTCTCAAAAAAATATCTCAATTAGATATTGATTATTTAGGGGTTAAATTTAAGACACAAAAAACAAATGGTATTCCAAAATACGAAATTGAAAACATTGACCAAAACGAACATTATTCAATAAATTTATACAATGCTTCTTCGGGAACTCAAACAATAGTGCCATTGTCAGTAATTGTTGAGTATTTTTCAAAGCATTATGATTTTAAGAGCAGGTTTAATGATATTGTTGTTGATTATTTAAAACAGAGCGATAATTTGAAAGATTTTAGGCCAAATTTGAATATCGGCGAAATTAAAAATCGCAGCATTCACATCCACATTGAAGAACCTGAATTAAGTTTATACCCCGAAAGCCAGCGCAGCTTGATAAATTTTATTGTAAACCGTTGCTTTGTGGAAAATCATAAAGACTACAATATGACTGTTATGATGGCCACACACAGTCCGTATATTATTAATCATTTAAATTTGTTGATAAAAGCATACGACAAAAATAAACTGGTGGAAGGGGCAAAACTCAATTATAATGATGTGTCCGTTTATCAAGTGGATGAAGGGGAGATTTTTGACTTGAAAGCACAAAACATAAAATTAATAAATACCAATCCTCTTTCGGAAACCATCAATAATATTTACGACGAATACGATAAAATATGATGAAAACATTGTTAGAACAGGATTTTGTGACCTATTACAATAAAAACAAAGAATCGCCTGTTGTAGCGAATGTATCGGTGCGAGCAACGCAAGCGGATTATTTTGAACTGAAAGATGATGAATCATTAGTGTATTCAAAGGGGCAGGGGGTTGCCAAATACGACAATCCAAGCCGGTGTAATGTTTCTGTGATTAACTATGAGGATTTTGTTAAATCACTGCCTAATAGGGTGAAAAATGCTGTTGCTGTGGGTAGAGATATTTGTGATTTGATAGTATATTCAAACGAACATTTTTTACTGAATGAATTGACCGATACAAAACCAGATTATATTCCCAAAAAACGCATAAAAGCCCGGTCTCAATTACTTCAAACCTTACAAATTATATTGAAAGTGCAAAGTATAAATCAATTTGCAAATACCCATCCGGTCAAACAATGCTGCTTTTTTAGCCAACAACCACAAACAAAATTGCCGGATATAAATGTAACTGTTGCTTTTAATCGGCAAAATGCCTACTCTCACGGATTTAAAACCGTAAATCGAGATATTGAAAACTATGGCTTTGAATTTTGGGAATTTTATGCCACTCAAACATATCTACTTTCGGTATAGGAACCATAACAGAACAATTAGCAAAATTTTCCACAAAAAAGTCAAAGAATTTCCCGATATATTTGTCTCCTTATGATTTTTGACAGAAAAACACATGACTTTGGCAGGATATTTCACTATCTTTGTCTCGATAAACCACTTAAAATCGCGATAAATGAATAAAAAGGAAACCATTAATGTGCAAGGAACGGAGATTACTGTTATTACTTCGCGAATGTATAACTCGAATTTTAAAGTGGTCGAATTTGACCACTTTAAAATGCAGGCAGGGTTGCCGAGTTTTGTTTTGTCGCCTTAGACATGAACGATAAAAGACCGAAGGTCGTAATGTAAATAACCCCCAATGAAGCGAAGCGATTGGGGGTGGCGAATACGGCGACACTCACTCAACCCGAAGGGTTGAATAATTAAAAAATAAACCATACTTTTGTAGACGGAATTATGTCTTATACTCAAATCCTTTACCATATTGTGCTGCGCACAAAATACAGTGAGAAAACGCTTGCACAGCAAAATATATCTTCCCTGTACAAATACATTTGGGGGATTATTCAGAATAAAAAGGGGAAGTTGTATCGTATAAACGGTATGGAAGACCATATTCATATCCTTTCAGACCTTCATCCTTCGATTGCATTAGCCGATTACGTTAAAACCATTAAAGTGGCTACGTCGCTTTGGCTAAAACAATCGGGCGATTTTCCGGAATTTAAGAATTGGGGAGAGGGTTATGCTGCATTTACTTACTCTTTCAAGGAGAAAAATATCTTGATTAATTACATCAAAAATCAGCAGGAACATCATCGAAAGGAAAGTTTTGATGATGAGCTGCGACGGATTTTCAGGGAATATGGGATTAAGCCGGATGAACGCTTCCTTGTCGATTAATTATTCAACCCTTCGGGTTGCGGTATGGCACTATTCTTCATAAACCCCCAATCGCTTCGCTTCATTGGGGGTTATTTCCATCATTAACCACTAACCATTAATCACTAAATAAGTTTTTATCCGTCGGTGTGTAAATTTAAAATTTTCATGTAAATTTGCTGCGCAATGAAAAATTTACGCATATATCTCTTTTTGCTCGTGCTTTCCTTTCCCTGTTCCGCACAGGGCGAGCCCAGCTACTATTTCCGGCACTTCAGCGTGGAGAATGGACTGCCGCAAAATACAGTTTCC
>JAIRNX010000134.1 GCA_031257815.1 Lactobacillales bacterium | reverse complement strand
GCATTAGCCTTTATTTGGCCAAGTTGGCGGGTGCGAAAAAATATTGCATCAGATAGTCGAAGATGGTTAAACCGTTTAGGATTTTATGCATTAGTTTTGCTAGTTCTTGCTTTTTTCTTTTTAGATAATGGCCATTCTTTTGTTTATCGCGGTGGTTTATTTTTTGTAAGTATTTTGGCAATGGTTTTAATAGCAATTACCGCTCATCCAGGCGCAAAGTGGAATAGTTGGCTTACAAATTCGTTTTTTACATATATTGGTAAGCGCAGTTATGGCATTTATTTATATCAGTATCCAATTATGATTTTTTACGAAACTAAGTTTAAAAATGCAGGAAATCATCCAGGATTAAGATTTTTTGTGGAATTATTGGCTATTTTAGCAGTCAGTGAACTTAGTTATCGCTTTTTTGAAAAACCACTGGCAGCCTTTGATTATCGTTATACTTTAAAAAAGTTAAAGGAATTTTATGGTCAACCTTTTATTTGGAAGAAAAAAGGAAAAGTTGTGTTGTCTTCATTAACGATACTAATTGCATTATTTGGCATTGTTACTGCTCCTACAAATCTCTTAACTGCTGAGCAGAAAAAAGTACAAAAACAAATTGATGAAAATAAGAAAAAAGTTGCAGCAAGTAAGAAAAAAGCGTTAACCAAGAAAAAGGTTACGTCTAAAAAAGTTGCTGTTAAAGGATTAACGGAAATCGATACTAAAAAATTTAATTACATTATGACGGATGAAGATCATAAAATTGCCGCATACGTGCCTTTATTTGCTTTTGGCGATTCGGTTATGTTATCTGCTGAAGCAACTATTCAAGAAATATTTCCTAAAGCTACATTAAACGGAGTAGTGAGTAGGCAGGCTTATATGGGCGCTGCAGAGTTAAAAGCTCAAAAAAAGACAAAACGTTTAACAAAAATTGTTTGGTTAAGTTTAGGGACAAATGGTTATATTACTAACTCGAATTTTGAAGATATTATGGACGTTTTAGGGGAAAATACAACTATTTTTTGGACAACAGTGCATGTACCAACGAAACCTTGGCAAAAAAGTGTTAATACTTTATTAAAAGAAAAAGCCAAAAAATATAAAAATTTACATTTAATTGACTGGTATGGCATGTCTAATGCTCATAAAAATTGGTTTGCATATGATCAAGTGCATCCAGATACATTAGGCGTGCCGTATTATGCAAATTATGTAGCCAAAACCGTTGTAGATAATCTACCTCAAAAGTTGAAACAACAAATTCAAAAAGAAATAAAAAAAGAAGAGCAGGCAAAACAATCCTCTAAGAACCTGTTAACGATCTCGGAGCAATGAATGATTTTGCTATTTTGCGGGATTTATGTTTTCCTGTAATTTTTTCTCATCCCAGACTTCAACGTCCAACTGCTGCGCTTTGGTTAATTTACTGCCGGCATCACTACCAGTAATAACGAGATCTGTTTTTTTTGAAACGCTGCTCGTTACTTTAGCTCCCAGTGCTTCAAGTTGTTCTTTTACAGATCTGCGATCTAGCGTTAATTTTCCTGTAAGCACTACTGTTTTGCCAGCAAAAAACGAATTGCTTAAAGCAGGATCTTGTTTTTTGGGCCCAAGATAGTGCATATTCACATTTTGTTTTTTTAACTTAACAATTAACTCTTGTACTTCTTTTTTAGCAAAATATGATTTCAAACTATTCGCAACAGCTTTTCCTAGATTATCAATTTCAGCAATCTCTTCTAAAGAAGCGTTAGTAATCCCGTCCATATTTTCAAAACGTTCTGCTAAAATTTTTGCAACTTTAGCTCCTACATGACGAATTCCTAGACCATAAAGCAAGCGCTCTAGTGAGTTCGTTTTTGATGCTTGAATAGCTTGATATAAATTTGTTGCTGATTTTTCTTTAACATTATCTAAAGTCAATAAACGTTCTATATCTAGCTTATACAAATCAGCGACATCTTTTACTAATTTTTTCTCAAATAATTGCTCGACTACTCGTGGCCCAATGCCTACAATATTCATCGCATCCCTTGAAACAAAATGAGTTAATCCCGTTTGAATTTGCGCAGGACACTGAGGATTAATGCAACGAAGCGCTACTTCTTCTTCTAAGTGAACTAACTTACTACCACAAATTGGGCAAACCTTAGGAATAACCAGCGGCTGTGAGTCTTTAGGACGTTTCCCCAACAGGACTCTTGCAACTCTGGGAATAATATCTCCTGCCTTATATAAAATGACTGTATCATTAAGGCGAATATCTTTTGCTGCAATGTAGTCAACATTATGCAAAGTTGCCCGCGAAACATTACTGCCTGAAACTTTTACAGGCTGTAGGTTTGCTGTTGGCGTTACAACACCTGTGCGTCCAATTGTCCATTCTACTGATTTAACTACTGTTTCAATTTTTTCTGGTGGAAATTTATATGCTACTGCCCAGCGCGGTGCTTTAACTGTAAAGCCAAGTTCTTTTTGTTGAGCAAAAGAATTTACCTTGATTACGATGCCATCAATTTCGTAAGAAAATAAATCTCGTAGATCTTGAACTTCTTTGATATAACTCCAAATTTCTTTTACTGTCTGACACTTACGAAACCGTTGATTTACCTTTAAATGCCATTTTTTAAGAACATCTAACGCCTCCTCTTGCGAAGAGATAGAAAAGGAAGATGTATCAGCAATATTATAAAGAAATGTGCTTAAATTGCGCTTTGCTGTTACTTTTGTATCTAGCTGTCGCAAAGATCCGGCTGCGGCATTGCGTGGATTGGCAAAAACTTCTTCTCCCTCTTCAATACGTTTTGCATTTAACTTAGCAAATGAAGTTTTTGGCATATAAGCTTCTCCGCGAACTTCAAATGTTACCTGCTTAGAAAGAGTTATTGGCACAGATTTGATCGTCTTTACATTTTCTGTAATGTTTTCACCAATTGTTCCATCCCCGCGTGTTGCTGCTTGCACTAACTTTCCGTCCACATATTTAAGTGATATAGACAAACCATCAATTTTTAGTTCGCAAAGATATTCAACCGTATTCCCTAACGTTTTGCGTATGCGCTTATCAAAGGCAGTAATCTCCTCTTCATTAAACACATCAGCTAGACTGTATAAAGGAATTTCATGTACTACTTTTTCAAAACCGTCTAATACCACGCTACCTACACGTTGAGTAGGTGAGTCCTTAGGAATTGTTAGCTCAGGATGATCTTGCTCTAAAACTTCTAACTCTTTGTAAAGTTGATCATAATAAGCGTCTTCAACATTTGGTTGATCAAGCACATAGTACTCATATGCATATTTTTTTAACTCGTTACGTAAATCTTCTAAGCGTTTTTCTATATCCATATTGGCCTCTGCTTTTTTAAGTTTTTTGACTTCAAAAAATATTATACAATAGTAGACGTTGATTGCGCTGCTTAGAGCCTGTTAACGATCTCCGTAATCGTGACTTTTTTGGTAATTTTTTGCTTTTCTTCGTCAAAAAGCCTCGATTTAGCACCACTAAATCTGCGTTTTTTTCCTAAAAACGCGTAA
>JAIRNX010000114.1 GCA_031257815.1 Lactobacillales bacterium | reverse complement strand
GGTATCCAGTTTCAAGATGAGATTCTTTTGGTTGACTCCGGGATTAAATTTCCAGAGGATGATTTATTAGGGATTGATTATGTTATTCCTGATTACAGCTATATTGTTAAAAATGTAAGCAAAGTTAAAGGTTTGATAATTACGCATGGGCATGAAGATCATATTGGTGGTGTGCCTTTTTTATTAAAGCAGGTCAATATTCCTATTTATGCGGGAGCTTTTTCGCTAGCTTTGATTAAAGACAAGTTAGATGAACATGGTTTATTGCGTGGTGCAAAGTTAAATGAAATTAATGCTAACAGCGTTTTGTATTTTGATAAAACTTCTGTAAGTTTTTTTCGTATATCACATAGCATTCCTAATCCATTAGGAGTGGTTATAAAAACTCCTCCGGGGAACATTGTTTGTACAGGAGATTTTAAGTTTGATTTCACTCCTGTTGATGAGCCTGCGGATTTACATAAAATAGCGCGTATTGGAGAAGAAGGCGTTTTATGTTTACTTTCTGACTCAACTAATGCAGAAATTCCTACTTTTACCAAATCGGAAAAAGTTATTGGAAAATCAATTATGCAAATTTTTGAGAAAATTGAAGGACGGATTATTTTTGCCTCTTTTGCTTCTAATATCTTTCGTTTACAACAAGCAGCAGAAGCTGCAGTTAAAACAGGGCGCAAAATCGCCATTTTTGGTCGGTCGATGGAAAATGCGATTGAAAAAGGCTTGGAGCTTGGGTATATCAATGTGCCCAAGGATATTCTTATTGATCATTCTGATATTAGAGATTTGCCTGCAAGTGAGGTTATGATCTTATGTACAGGCTCACAAGGGGAGCCGATGGCGGCATTATCACGAATCGCCAATGGAACACATCGTCAAATTACTTTGCAACCAGACGATACAGTGATTTTTTCTAGTTCACCAATTCCTGGAAATACTACTTCTGTTAATAATTTGATTAATATTTTATCTGAAGCAGGCGTTAATGTTATTCATGGGAAGATTAATAATGTTCATGCTTCTGGTCATGGTGGGCAAGAAGAACAAAAGTTAATGTTGAGTCTGATTAAACCAAAGTTTTTCATGCCGGTGCATGGAGAATATCGCATGTTAAAAATTCATGCTGGTTTGGCGCAAGATTTGGGTGCTCCTGCGGATAATTGTTTTATTATGGAAAATGGTGTTGTCTTAGCTATGACATCTGATACAGCGCATATAGCCGGTCATTTTCCAGCAATAGATGTATATGTAGATGGTTCAGGAGTTGGCGATATTGGCAATATGGTGTTGCGGGATCGTCGTCTTATTTCAGAAGAAGGTTTGGTTTTAGCTGTTGCTACAGTTGATATCAAGAAAAAACGGGTACTATCTGGACCTGAAATTCTTAGCCGTGGCTTTATTTACATGCGTGAATCTGAAGATATGTTAAGTGAAATTCAAGGTATTTTATTTCACGCTCTTCGTGAAGCATTATACAGTGATGAATGTACAATTCAAAAAATGCGTAAAGCCATAACAGAAGCTTTACAGCCCTTTTTATTTGAACAAACTAAGCGTCATCCGATGATTGTGCCAATGATTTTAACGCCGGATGAAAAGTGAGCATAAAGAGTTTAAGAAGATCAAAAGTATGTTTACTGCAATGTTAAAAATTTTCTAGCTTGAGTTATATCATAAAAATGCCCGCAAAAGTTAGATGGTTTTATCATTTTTCATCATTCCATGATATAATTCGAGTACTTAAAAAGCTTCAAGAAATTTCTTGAGCTTTTTTATTTTGAAAAAATGGAGGCCATATGTATGGTAGAAAGTTTAGAAAAAGAATGGTACGCCGTACAAACATATTCTGGATATGAAGGCAAAATAAAGCATGATATTGAATCTCGCACTCAAAGTATTCCTGGAATGGAAAATTATATTTTCCGTCTCATCATTCCTTCTGAAAAAAAAATGGTCGAAAAAAAAGGCGAATTAAAAGAAAAAGAAGAATACATTTTTAAAGGTTACGTTCTTATTGAAATGATTATGACTGATGAATCATGGTTTATTGTTCGTAATACTCCTAATGTAACTGGATTTGTAGGATCTCACGGAGCAGGATCTAAACCTGTGCCCCTTTTACCTGAAGAAATTAATTCTATTTTGCGTACAATGGGACAATTTGTACGTACTACAGAATTAGATGTAGAAGTAGGAGATACAATTCAGATCATTGAGGGGGCTTTTGCAAATATGACCGGACAAGCTATCGAGATTGATCATGATAAACAAAAGCTTAAAGTTCCAATTGAAATGTTTGGTCGAGAAACCAATGCTGAACTTGATTTTTCACAAGTGGATGTTTTGGATTAAACTTGCTCAAGCAGATCGGAGTTGCAATGTCTGAGATTGATTCTTCTAGAACGAAAAACACAATGCGTAATGCAGTAATTAGTGGCATTACACAAGTGTTTATCATTATCACACGCTTTGTGATTCAAACTATTTTTATGTATAAACTAGGAAAAGCCTATACAGGAATCAACGGTGTCTTTAATAATGTGATTTTAGTGCTAAATATCGCAGAGCTAGGTCTTAGTAGCGCACTAGCTTATTCAATGTATAAAGCTCTAGTTGAAAAAGATGTTCTTAAAATTTCTGGTTTAATGAATTTTTATCGCAAAACATATCATAAAATTGGTGGTGTTATTGCTGGTTTGGGCTTGATGTTAATTCCTTTTATCCCTTTGTTTTTCAAGGGGCATCAAGCTGTGCCGCATGTAACACTTATTTATCTTTTATTTTTGTTAAACACTGTTAGCAGTTATTTCTTCTCCTTTAAACGTAACCTGCTTACAGCAGATCAGAAAGATTATCTTAATCAGCTCAATATTTTGCTTTATACGACTATTCAGATTATTTTGCAAATATTTGTCTTGCTAGCATTTAAAGCCTACATCATCTATTTACTGATTTTTATTATTTTTCAGTGGATTGCTAATTTTTCCATTTCGCGCAAAGTTGATCAATTGTACCCTTTTTTAAAAGAAAACAGACAAGCAGAAATTGATGCCAAAGAACTGCTGATCATAAAACGTAATACAAAGGAACTAGTTGGCGGCAAAATCAGTGAGGTTGCGGAGATCGGAACGGATAACTTATTGCTAAGCGCAATTATGGGAGTCCAAGTAGCAGGAACTTACTCTAGCTATGAATTAATTCGAAATGCTGTTTTAAAGCTTTTGCAAATGATTATTTTTGGTGCAACTGCTAGTATAGGCAATTTTGTCCATTCAACTAAAGATAAAAAGCAAGTTGAAGAAGTGATGTATCGTCATTTTCGAATCTCATTTATTTTGGCGTTATTTAGCTTTACTTCTTTATTAAATTTATTGCGCCCATTTATTCTCATATGGAATCAAAGTTATCTCGTAAGTCCTTTAGCAATTTGGTTGATTAGTTTTGATGTCGGTCTTAAAATCTTGCGCAATACTCCAATCGCTTTTTTTTCAGCACTGGGAACTTATCAATATATGGGAATCAAATCAATTATAGAGTCTTTGCTCAATCTTATTTTTTCAGCGTTATTTCTTTTTTTAACTAACCTTGGGATTGCAGCTGTTGTATTAGGAACAATTTTAGCGAATGTTTTCGTCAGCTCTTGGTGGGAGCCGTACCAACTTTATCGTTTATATTTTAAAAAGAGATGCATAAAATATATTGCTTGCTACTGGAAATATCTTTTTTTAATGCTGGTAACAGGAGTTTTAAGTTCTGTTTTTTTAACTAAGATAGCAACGAAAAATTTAATTACAGGCTTTCTTTTATCAAGCGTTATCAGTATTGTCTTTTCCTTTATTACTTCTTTTTTATTTGTTCGTCAGGATATGCAATTTATATTAAATAATCTGTGGAAAAAAATTAGGAGGATAGTATGACTTTTCAATATTTTGGTTTTGATGCATTACTGCGAATTGTTAGCCACTTATCATTTGTTTATTTAGCATTTTGGGCGCTGCAATCAGTTAATTTTGAGATTTTATTTCGTAAAAAAGCCGGACAGATTCGCCAAATTCGTTGTATTTTGATTTTAGCGGCAACAGTTATCGGTTATGTAGCTAGCAGCTTTTTTCTAGAAGTGTTGCTTTTATTTAAAAATGCTTTGCTTGCGGTTAGATAAACTGAATGTGAAAGTAAAAGGTAAAACAACCTGTTCTAAAAATTGTTATAGATTAACTAAGAGCTTGTTAACGATCTCTAGTGAAATGAATTTTTGAGCTATTTTTTTCGTAGTTTGAGGCAAAAAACGTAGGTTTAGTGGTTCTAAATCGAGGCTTTTTAACGAAAAAATACGGAAAAATAGCCAAAATCATTCATCGCTCCGAGATCGTTAACAGGCTCTAAGAAAAACATACATATACCATCATCACAAGCAAAGATATTGCAGCTTAGTTTGTTGAATATTGCTCAGTCCCTCGTGGTCTCAACACCACTACTATGGCCTCGGCTGATTTCTCACAATTCATTTCCATATCACCATAGAATTCGTGTCTGTTTTTCATTCATCCATTTTGACGGATACACTTGTGAGACCTCCAAAGGTTCGAGTGAGCACTTTCCTCCCATTGTAAGTAACTGCTTGATTTACTGTATAGGTTTTGGGCAGTATTGGACTTTTAGTTTGTTTGCAACCTTATCCAACCTAATTCAGCCTTATATCAAGTTTCGCATCGGCCAATTCAAAAGTTTGCAAAAGGCTTCCTTAATCCTTCAACCCATACCTCACGATATAGCATTTTTCCAAAAGTTCAGGTAATGTATAATTACATTAAAAAATAAGAATCGAGGAAATAAAATGTCTAAGGCCCTTCCTATCGAATTAAGAGAACGAATCGTAGAATCCGT
>JAIRNX010000094.1 GCA_031257815.1 Lactobacillales bacterium | reverse complement strand
TTAATTTTTAGGCAATTTGCGGAAAAAAACGCAGAAATAGTGGTGCTATTTCGAGGATTTTTGACAAAAAAGTGTCAAAAATTAAACAAAATTGCGCAATTTTGGAGATCGTTAACAGGTTCTTAGATATTTCTCAAATTTAACTGAACGACTTTTAAGCCTTGCTAGTTAGGATTTTATTTGCGGGTTATTATACTTTTTTGAATTTCTAGTTTGTGCATGCTATCATGTATGGTAATCTGCTGAATAAAAGTTTTCCTTCTAAAAAATAGTTTAATACTTCTTGTGTACAAAAATGTAATTTTCCCTGAAATTAATAATAGAAAGTGAAATGAATATGAATAAAATTATAATTCATGGAGGGCGCCCGTTAACAGGTAAGGTTACTGTTAGTGGTGCAAAAAATTCTATTGTTGCCTTAATGCCTGCGAGTATTTTGGCAGATGAACCTGTTGTTTTAGAAGGGGTTCCTGATATTTCAGATGTTCATGCTTTGATCAATATTTTACAAATTATGGGAGCGAAAATTCATTTTGCCAAAGGTGTTTTAACGATTGATCCTAGAGGTGTTAAATCTATTCCGATGCCAAGTGGAAAGATTAATAGTTTACGTGCTTCTTATTATTTTATGGGAGCGTTACTTGGTAAGTTTGGTAAAGCAGTGGTCGGTCTTCCTGGTGGTTGTAATCTAGGGCCTAGGCCCATTGATTTGCATATTAAAGGTTTTAAAGCCTTAGGCGCAGATGTTTCTGATGATAATGAAGATGTAATGCGCCTGCGGGCAAAAGCAACAGGACTTGTAGCAAGTCGAATTTTTATGGATATGGTTTCGGTTGGTGCAACGATTAACATTATGCTAGCTGCAGTAAAAGCTAAAGGGATAACGGTGATTGAAAACGCTGCACGTGAACCTGAAATTATTGATGTTGCAACGCTGTTAAATAATATGGGAGCTAAGGTTTATGGCGTTGGAACCAATGAGATTAGAATTGAGGGTGTAAGTGAATTGCATGGAACAAGGCATTCCATTATTCCGGATCGAATTGAAGCAGGCACATATCTTGCGATCGCTGCTGCTGTAGGTAAAGGTGTAACGGTTAACAATGTGCTTTATGAGCATTTGGAAAGCTATATTTCAAAATTAGAGGAAATGGGCGTTCAAATGACGATTCGTGAAGATTCAATTACTGTACATCCTAATCATGATTTGAAGATGGTTAATGTTAAAACTTATCCTCATCCTGGCTTTGCAACAGATTTACAACAGCCCATCACTTCGCTTTTGTTGAAAGCGTGTGGTAGGGGAGAGTTGATTGATACGATTTATGAAAGAAGAATCGGTCATATCCCAGAGCTTAAGCGTATGGGCGCAAATATTAAAATAGAGGATAACCATATTGTGATGACTTCTCCTAATGAGTTGGTAGGAACAGAAGTTGTGGCTAGTGATTTGCGTGCAGGAGCTAGCTTAATTGTTGCTGGCTTGATGGCAAAAGGTGTGACTACGATTCATAATGTGGAATTTATTTTACGTGGATATGATCGCATAGTTGAAAAATTAACGAATTTAGGTGCAGATATTGCATTGGTCGATACAAATAATATAGATAAAGTAAAAATTAAGGAGAGGGGGTAAAATATTGGCAGATTATTTAACAATGTCAGACTTAGAAAATATTACATTAAAAGAAACTTATAATTATGCTCGCCAGTTTAAAATCATAAATTATTCAAAGATGAATAAAAAAGAACTCTCACTGGCTGTTTTACGTGCTCAAGCAGAAAAGTCTGGTTTTTTTGAGATGGACGGAATTTTAGATTTAATCATAACTAGAGATCGTGAGACTGGCCGTACGGAAACATTTGGCTTATTGCGTCCGATTAATTATTCACAATCAGATGAAGATGTTTATGTTTCAAATTCGCAAATTACACGCTTGGGTTTGCGTGAAGGCGATAAGATTGCCGGACGTGTTCGTCCACCAAAAGGTCGCGAGAAAAATTATGGTTTGATGCAAGTTAATTTGGTAAATGGTCAAGATCCAGAAAAAGCAAAGGAGAGGCCGCATTTTCCAGCATTAACTGCTCTTTATCCCAAGAAAAAAATCCGTCTTGAAACAACGCAAAATCGTTTATCTACGCGAGTGATTGATTTATTTGCACCTATTGGTTTTGGACAACGTGGTTTAATTGTAGCGCCACCTAAAGCTGGTAAGACAACAATTTTAAAAGAAGTTGCTAGTGGGATTACGCAAAATTATCCAGATGTGGAGTTAATTGTTTTATTAATTGATGAGCGTCCAGAAGAGGTAACAGATTTGGAACGCTCAGTTAAAGGTGATGTCGTATCTTCAACTTTTGATAAGGAGCCAATCCATCATACGCGAGTAGCAGAGTTGGTATTGGAACGAGCACTTCGTTTAGTAGAAGATAAATGTGATGTCGTGATTTTAATGGATTCAATCACACGTTTAGCTCGAGCATATAATCTTGTGACTCCTCCTTCTGGGAGGACACTATCTGGAGGAATTGATCCAGCTGCTTTTTATAAACCGAAGAAATTTTTTGGTTCAGCACGTAATGTTGAAGAAGGCGGCAGCTTAACGATTTTAGCTACAGCTTTAGTAGAAACAGGTTCTAGAATGGATGATGTAATCTATGAAGAGTTTAAAGGAACCGGAAATATGGAATTGCAACTTTTACGTGAGCTTTCAGATCGACGAATTTTCCCAGCTATTGATTTAAAAAAGTCAGGAACGCGTAAAGAAGAATTGTTAATGTCAGAAGATCAATTAAATCAAACATGGAAATTCCGTAATGCGATGAAATCAGATTCGCTTGAATGCACAGAGCAGTTTAATCAAATGTTATGCAAAACAAAAAATAACGAAGAATTTGTGCAAACATTTAGAGATATTTCATTTGGCAACGAAAAAAGTCATTGTGGCAGTCGACGCTAAATAAAATTTTCATCCATAGAAAGATCGTTAACAGGTTCTTAAAACCTTTCTATGAAAATTTCATGACTCTACTCTAAATCATTTCATAAAAAAATTTAAGATATCATTCCAAGTAACCGCAATCATCAAAAGTAACATAAATACTACGCCCACCAGCGTAATGATACCTTCTTTTTCATGACTGATTGGCTTTCCACGGATACCTTCAATCACATTTAAAACAATCTTTCCACCATCTAACGCTGGAATAGGAAATAAATTCGCAAAGCCAAGATTCATTGATAACATTGCCATCAAGTAAATCACCGGCAACAAGCCTGCTTGAGATGCTCTTTTACTCATTTGAAAGATGCCAACGGGACCAGATAAGCGATTTAAATTAAAGCCTGTCAATAAATTAGCTAGCGCTTTTAAAATCTCAACCGAAGTAGACCATGCTTCTTTAAAACCACCTAAAATTACTCCGCCAACCAAAGAATGATCCATCGGTCGACTGATCCCAATAACGGTCCTAAATTTCTCGTTCTTATAAGTTTTGGTTTTTAGAGGCAATTTTAAAGAAAAAGTTTGATCTACGCGTTTAACCTTTAAGGTTACTTTTTCATCCCAATGCTCATGAAAAGCCGCTAAAAGCTCATTCCAATTGTTAATTTTCACACCATTAACGGACTGAATATAGTCTTTTGCTTTAAGACCAGCCTTTTCTGCCAAGCTATTCTTTTGAACTAAACCAATCTGATTAGTGTTAGCAATAGGAGACCCTCCTTGCATAAAAGCCAAAAAAATAAACAGCAAAATCCCCAAAATAAAATTATTCATCGGTCCAGCAAAGTTAGTCATAATTCTTCCCATCACACTTGCTGATTGCATCTGCACATCTTTAGGAGCGATCAAAATCTCTGTCCCATCCTCTTATACAATCAAAGCATCATGATCAACTTTATAAGTTTTGGCTTTTGTTTCATCGCCATTAATAAAGCCACGGATAAATAATTTATTTTCTAAGTCAATTTCCTCAACTTCAAACGGCAATCCATTTTCCAACACAACTTTATGGCTAAGATTAATTTTTTTGACTATATTGTTTTCATCCAATAAAAGTGTTATAGGTGTTCCAGGTTTAATTTCAGCCGTTCGATCTGCCCAGCCCGCCATTCGCACATAACCACCAATCGGCAGCAAGCGAACAGTATACGCCGTTCCCGACTTATCGCGATGATAAAACAGCTTCGGTCCAAAACCAATAGCAAACTCACGCACCAAAATGCCAGCACATTTGGCAAAAAAAAGATGACCCGCTTCATGTATTATCACAAGAATCGCAAAAACAATAATAAAAGTAATAATCGCTTTCATAATTTTTTCCTCATAACTTGATCCATTCATAAACTTTCTGACGAGTTTGTTTATCGATTTAAATCACCATCTCAAGAGTTAAATTCTCTTTTTCTTGATGCTTAGCAACTGCCCTTTGAATCAAATTTTCAATTTCTAAATATTTTATTTTACCCGCAATAAAAGCATTGACTGCAATTTCATTAGCAGCATTAAACACTGTCGGAAAACTTCCGCCGTATACTCCAACAGCAAACGCTAGAGTAAGCATTGGAAAGCGTTCTTTGTCTAATCTATCAAAATGAAGGGCAGCTACATCTGCAATATCAAAAACTTTTTCCTTTTTTAAAGGTCTGCGATTAGGAAAAGTTAACGCGTACTGAATAGGCTCACGCATATCACTTGGACCAAGTTGGGCAAAATAAGCTCCATCAAC
>JAIRNX010000159.1 GCA_031257815.1 Lactobacillales bacterium | reverse complement strand
GGTGTGGTAGGTGAAATTTTGGTAAAATACTCGCCAATGGCTAATAATGATATTGTCCGTTTACTTGAAGCAGAAGGTGCTCAAGTTATTGTTCCCGACTTATTTGGTTTTATGAATTATTCGCTTTATAATCAAATTTGGAAACGTAAAAATCTAGGTACAAGCCGCAAATCTCGCAATCTCGCTAAATTTTTTATTAAATTAATTGAACTGCTTGAAAAACCAATGAATAAAGCCTTGCAAAATTCTCAGCATTTTTCGGGAATTTCATCAATTAAAAAGCAAGCCAAAAAAGCAGAAAAAATTTTATCCCTTGGCAATCATACCGGCGAAGGTTGGCTTTTAACAGGTGAAATGCTTGAATTGTTGCAAGCAGGGGTTAACAATATCATTTGTATGCAACCATTTGGTTGTTTGCCAAATCATGTAGTTGGTAAAGGGACAATGAAAAAAATCCGGCATTATTACCCACAAGCAAATATTATTGCTATTGATTATGATCCTGGCGCTTCTTTGGTTAATCAACTAAACCGCATTTATTTGATGATGGAAACAGCAAAAAAAGAACCAATTAAAGAACCAATTAATGTGAAATAAAGGAGAAAATATGTCGGATCCAAGAAAGTTTCCAGCATTTTATTTCACTATTTTTCAAGATGGCACTTATGAGATTGAAATTAAAAAATCGCGCTTTCTTTGCCATCTCAAGCATGTTGCTACTGAAGATGAGGCGAGAAATTTTATTACTAAAATCAAAAAAGAGCATTGGAGGGCAAGGCATAACTGTTCAGCTTTTATTGTGGGGAACAATGGTGAAATAAAACGAAGTAGTGACGACGGGGAACTTAGTGGTACAGCTGGTGTACCGATGCTTGAAGTGTTGAAAAATAAACAGTTACTCAATGTTTGTGCAGTGGTGACCCGTTATTTTGGTGGAGTGAAATTAGGAATTGGTGGACTGATCAGGGCATATACCCAAAGTGTAGCAAAAACTTTGCAAAAAGTTGGAATTGTCAAAGGGATGTTGCAGCAGGAAATTCATTTGAAAATTGATTATACCCTAAATGGGAAATTACAATATTTTCTGAGTTTACATCCAGAATATATAGTTAAAGAAAGCTTATTTATGGAGCAGATTGAAGTGATTGTTTTTGTAGCAAAAGAGCTTGTCAGCTCTTTTCAAGCAGAAATAAAAAATTTATTAAACGGTAAAGTTGACTTTGAATTAGGAGAATTTACATATAATGAAGTGTTGGTTTAAAAATCTGTTTTGATAGCAAAGATTGCAAATTTTAAATAAGCTTCGTATCCTAGATAAGTTCTAAGAGCCTGTTAACGATCTCTAGCGAAATGAATTTTTGAGCTATTTTTTCGTAGTTTGAGGCAAAAAACGCAGGTTTAGTGGTTCTAAATCGAGGCTTTTTAACGAAAAAATACGAAAAAATAGCCAAAACATTCATCGCTCTGAGATCGTTAACAGGTTCTAACCCTGAAAGGAATCATTTTTTTTATGATTTATTTTGATCATAGTGCAACAACAAAGATTTTGCCCGAAGTACTTGAGACATATGTTAAAACCAGTCAGCAAATTATTGGCAATCCTTCCAGCCTGCATGATTTAGGAAATCAAGCAAGTCTTTTATTAGAAAAAGCACGCACGCAAATTGCTAAAATCATGGAAGTTGCTGCATCTGAAATTTACTTCACTTCTGGAGGGACAGAAGGAAATAATTGGATTCTCAAAGGCACGGCTTTTGAAAAACGAAAATTTGGCCAACGTATTATTACCTCAGCCATTGAACATCCAGCAGTTTATGAAACAGCAAAGCAACTAGCAAAAATTGGCTTTAAAGTCGATTTTGCTCCCGTAGATCAACGCGGATTCGTTAAAATAGATGAATTTAAACATTTATTAAACAACAATGTTATTTTAGTATCAATTATGAGTGTAAACAATGAAATTGGCAGCATTCAACCGATTGAAGAAATTGCTAAAATTTTAGAGCACTATCCAACAATTCACTTTCATGTGGACGCCGTGCAAGCTATCGGGAAAATTGCCAAAGCAGCTTACTTACCAGAACGTGGTGACTTTGCAACATTTTCTGCTCATAAAATTCATGGCCCGCGCGGTGTAGGCTTTATTTACTTAAAAAAAGGGAAACGTTTATCCCCTCTTTTAGCAGGCGGTGCTCAGGAAAACAATCAGCGTTCAGGAACGGAAAATGTGCCTGGAATTGTAGCCATGGCTAAAGCTTTGCGTTTATCAATGGAAAATCAACAGCAAAAAATTCATCATATACTGTCTTTAAGGAATGCACTTAGCAAATTTTTAAAATCTTATAAAAAAGTTAATTTATTTACCGATATAACAAATGATTTTGCTCCACATATTTTAACTTTTGGCTTAAAAGGTGTGCGTGGTGAGGTTATGGTTCATGCATTTGCCGAAAAAAAAATCTATCTTTCAACCACCAGTGCTTGTAGTTCACGCAAAAAAATGCCAGCAAGTACCCTTAAAGCAATGAATGTCCCTAATAAAATTGCTAAAACGGCAGTCAGGATAAGTCTAGATGAAAGTAACAACGCAGTCGAAACAGAACAATTTATGAAAATATTTGCTCAATTGTATGAAAAATTTGAGAACGTTTTTTAGATCCTGTTAACTTGTCTCTTAGAAAAGGAAAAGCTGCATGTACTTATCAAAAATCATTGCCATTTTAAAAAAAGATCATAATTTTCGCGAAATGATTACCGAGCAAAACGCTTGGTATTATCACTTACCAGAAAAGTTAGCACAAATTCAAATCAAACAACTGGCCTATGATTCCAGAAAAGC
>JAIRNX010000043.1 GCA_031257815.1 Lactobacillales bacterium | reverse complement strand
ATTTTATTTGCAGATGTTACAGATCGATATCTGATGTTGGAGTTTCCTACTTCAGAAGTTCCTGTACATGCGAAAGACATGCTTGCTCAAATGATTGAGCAAGGGATAACGCCGGTGCTTGTTCATCCTGAGCGTTATAATTGGGTGCATTATGATTATGATGTTTTTCTGAGATTTTTAAGTATGGGATGCTTAGCGCAGTTGACCGCTCCTTCATTGATTGGAAGTTATGGGATGAAAATTAAACATTTTGCTCATCAACTTATTCAAGATAACTTAGTGCATATGATTGCAAGCGATGCTCACGGTTTAAAAACACGTGATTTTTATTTGAAAGAAGCGTTTGATATTGTCCGGAAAAAATATGGACAAGAAAAGGTTGACTATTTTCAAAATGTAGCGCGTGCTGTAATTAATGGAGATGATGTGATTTAGAGCCTGTTAACTTGGCTCTTAGGCAATTTGCAACTAATCATCTTGCATGATATGCTAGATAAGGTTTTTAATCCGCACCGAAGACCGTAGGTGGTATTTTATTTACCTTAATTTCCTATCGAGGGCAACTTTTCATTGGTTAATGATGGAATCCCTCTATGTTTTTGGTGACATAGAGTTTTTTATTTTGATGAAAAGGAAGGAGGTGAAATTATAATGAGTGAAAAAACAATCGCGAAAAAAGCTGTTTTAGTTGATGAAGTGGTTGAAAAGTTTAACAATGCAGTCTCAGCTGTAATTGTTGATTATCGTGGACTTACTGTAGAAGAAGTTACAGCATTAAGAAAGCAATTGTGGGATGTTGGTGTGGAAATGAAGGTTATTAAAAATTCAATTCTTACTCGGGCAGTTGATAAAGTTGGCTTAGAAGAATTGAAAGATATCTTTAAAGGACCGACGGCTATTGCTTTTTCAAGTGAGGATGTGGTTGCACCAACAAAAATCATGGCTGATTTTGCCAAAAAAGCAGAAAATTTAAAAATTAAAGGCGGCGTTATTGAAGGTAAAATTGCTGATGTAGCTGAAATCATGGCTTTAGCAAAACTGCCAAATCGTAAAGGTTTGCTTTCAATGTTGTTATCTGCCTTGCAGGCACCAGTTCGCAATGTAGCATATGCATTAAATGCAGTAGCCAAAGCAAAAGAAAGCGCAACTTAAAAATTATTTTATGCATAATAAAAAATGGAGGATTTAAACATGGCCTTAAATATTGAAAATATAATTGCTGAAATCAAAGAAGCAACAATTTTAGAGTTAAACGAATTAGTCAAAGCAATTGAAGAAGAATTTGGTGTATCTGCAGCAGCACCAGTTGCGGTGGCGACAGCAAAAGACGCTGATGGTGGTGCTGAGCAAACTGAGTTTACAGTTGAATTAACAACTGTTGGCGATGGAAAAATTAAGGTGATCAAAGCCGTTCGTGAAGCAACAGGTCTTGGTCTTAAAGAAGCAAAAGAATTAGTTGATGGAGCACCTTTGGCTATTAAAGAAAATATTCCTAAAGAAGAAGCAGAAGCTTTGAAAGCATCTTTAGAAGAAGTTGGAGCAACTGTAACGCTTAAGTAAGCATGTTTGTAGTTTATTAGCTTTGTAGCATGCAAAAAAGTTTATATGTTGATGAAAGGAAGTTTTGCATGTTGCAAAGTTTGATGAATGTAGTTGAAGAGTTATTAACGAAAACTTTATTTAAAAAATCTCTTTTAATAGCGATATTAGTGATTTTCGTTTACGTTTTTTGGAAAAAAAGAAAAGATCCTATCCTTTTATTAAAATATTTCATCTCTACCATCTCTTGGTGTGTTTTTATTTCCACATCTCTTGTTCTAGTGGGCTTTCCACCTTTATCAGAGCTTAAAAGATACTTAAAAATTGAAGCAGGTCTTTTTCATCCAGATATTTCACTTCTTCATGGAATTATAAAAGATGATATCTTAAATATAATCTTTTTTGTGCCTTTAGGATTTTTGCTGCCGTTATTTTGGCAGGGCTATAGAGATCTTAAAAAATCCGTTTTATTTAGTTTTTGCTTTTCATTTTTTTTAGAAATTTCTCAGTTATTTAATCTTTATCGATGGTCAGAAGTAAATGATATTATCATGAACACATTAGGTGGCTTGATTGGATGGTATTGTTTTTCTTGGCTTAATAAAAAAGCGAAAATAATCGATAATTTTCTTGTTGTGAAAAATGAAAAACTTAGCGAACCAATTATTTTGACATTGGTTTGCGTTGTGTTTGAATTTTTATTAGATGCCCCGTTCCCGTTGTTTTAAATATTGTTTGGAAATAAACCTCGTGCATTAGACTTCTTTCCAAACCATTAAAATTGTGATAAAAATGTTTGCAAAAATTATATGTAGTATGAAAAACAACGAAAAAACTAACGAACGACCAATTTCAAAGATTAACCGGAGTAAAACGATCGATCGTTGAAAAAATACTAATCCTTCTCCACTCAGCCCATGCATTAGACTTGCTTAAATTAAAGCAAAAAAACTTGTATTTTTTTGTGGAAAAGTTAATGTTATTTTTTAAAAAATTTTGAAAAAAAGGCAAAAAAGATGTCGCTGATTTTCGAAAATGTCCCAAAAACTTCAAAACATAAGCTCGAAAAAATCTTATTTTCAAATTAAAAACATAGGTATTTATACCGCTCGTCCTTGCACAATGAGCCTCCCT
>JAIRNX010000150.1 GCA_031257815.1 Lactobacillales bacterium | reverse complement strand
CTAATATCCTATCTTCAAACCATCGAAGACACTCGTCAAGCCAGCAAAGTAAAATACAGTATTGGAGAAATCGTTCTCCTTGTTTTAATTGGTCAACTAGTTGGTGCAGAAGGTTTTACTCAAATTGAACTCTACCTCAAACATTATGAAAGTGTGATGCGTAAAAATTTTTACGAAAAGATAAGTAAAATCTTTGAAAGATAAAAAACATAGTATTACAATCAAAAGGAAAAGGAGGAATTTTATGAAAGATTTTTTAATAAAACCGGAGGAAAATTTACTAGACCCAAAACTAGATCCAATATTCAAAGCGATTTTTACATCAAATAATCCCGAATCAAAAGGTGCACTTAAAAATTTTTTAACTGTTTTCATCGGGAAAAAAATCAAAGAAGTTTCTATTATTTCAAATGAGTCAGCGATTAAACAACAAAATGAAAAGCAGATTAGATATGACTTTAGCTGCAAATTCAACGACGGCAAATTTGCAACTGTCGAAATGGCTCTTAAACATAGAGCAGATGAGCTTGTCAGAAGTGAATGGCACCTTGCTACTTTGTTCACTTCTCAAGACAGCAAAGGTAATAAAGATTACAATGATCTTCAAGAAGCCTATCAAATTACATTACTTGCTAGTGGAAAAAGATTTAAAGATAAATCTTTTGTACATAACTTTAAGTATTATGATAAAGACAACAAAATCAGCTTAAACGGAAAAACAAAAATAATTACTCTTGAAATGAGTAAAATAAATGAAGAAATTCTTCCAGAACTAGACTCCTTAGGCTTTTGGGGCTTTTTCTTAAAATACGCAAACGATAAATCCAAAATAGAAACATTAAACGATATAATCAAACAAGAGGAGGGGATTGCAATGGCCGCAGAAGCACTTAGTAAAATTAGTGATGATGAAAGAATGAGAATATTAGCATTTAAATCTAGAATGAAAACTAAAGATTATTTAAGCGATCTAGAAATGTCAAGGATAGAAGGACTGGAAAAAGGTAGAGAGGAAGGTAGAGAGGAAGGTATGGAAAGGGGTATTAAGAAAGGTAGAGAGGAAGGCAAAATCGAAGTAGCCAAAAATCTCCTCTTGCATGGTTTGGATATAAAGAGTATTTCTAAAATTACTGGTCTTTCTGAAAAACAAATAAAATCTTTTTAGAATTTGTCTAAGAACCTGTTAACGATCTCTAGCTTTACATAACTCGCAAAGTTTCATCCACTTTTTCTGCTGCCTTTCGTCCTTCACGGATTGCCCAAATCACTAAACTTGGCCCACGTTTAGCATCTCCTGCAACATAGACTCGTTCGTTATTGGTTTTATAATTATCAAAGATCTCTTGTACCTCAAATTGTTTAAAAACAGCTTGTTCTGCGCCTAAAAAGCCCAGCGCAAGCAAGACAACATCTGCTTTAATAACTTTTTTGGTTTTTGAAGTTGGCTGAAAGTTTTCATCAACACGCACCACTTCAACACCAATGACTTCGCCTTTCTTGGAACCAATAAAAGCAGTAGTTGAAGTCGAATAATCAGTAATTTCCTCCTGATAAAGCTCTTTTGCTTCTTCTTGCCCGTAACCTTGTTTGTCAACCATCGGGTACTCTGGCCATGGGTTATCTGCCTTACGTATCTTTCCTAGCCTTGGAGTAATTTCTAACTGTTTAACACTTTTGGCTCCTAAACGCACACTTGTAGCAATGCAGTCACCTCCCGTATCGCCCCCACCAATCACAACAACCTTCTTACCAGCTAATGTTTTTTCAACTTTTCCTTTAGCAGCAAGCACTTTTTTCGTTATATCTGTTAAAAAATCTACGGCAAAATAAATACCTAAAAGATCTTGTTTTGGAATATTCAAATCACGTGGCACAGCTGCTCCGATTGCTAAAATTATGCGATCAAATCGCTGATAAAGTTCATCAGCTGTAATAACCTTTCCAACTTCGGTATTATTTACAAACTGGATACCAAGTCTTTTCATTAAAGCAATCCGCCGCTTGATAATTTTCTTATCCAGCTTCATATTCGGAATACCGTACATTAACAAACCACCAAAGCGGTCGTTTTTCTCAAAAACACTCACATTATGTCCTAATTGATTTAAGCGCCATGCAGCAGATAATCCTGCAGGGCCAGATCCTACCACAGCAATTTTAAAATCGGTACGCTTAGCAGGAGTTCCTAACTCTTCTACCCAATCATTTTCAAAAGCCGTATCGATAATAAAACGCTCATTATCATGAATAGTTACACCCTCACCATTTAAACTCTCCGTACATGCTTTTTCACAAGGTGCTGGACAAACGCGACCAGTTATCTCAGGCAAAGGATTAGTACGACTTAAGCGCTTAAAAGCCAGACGATATTCACCCTGCGCTAAAAAATCATTCCATTCAGGAATTAAATTTTCATTAGGACATCCAGCAACAGCTTGTTGTTTACCATAAAATCCCATATGACAATATGGAATGCCGCAATTCATGCAACGCTCGGCTTGCTTTTGCCGCTTACTTTTAGCTAAAGGGGTTTGTAATTCTTCCCAATCATTAATTCGCTCTAAAGCTGCCCGGTAAGGATTATCTTCTCTTTTATATTGCAAAAAACCAAAAGGATTAGCCATGATTACGCCCTCCTTTAACCGCTTCTGTAAAAATTTTTTCGGCTAAGGCAGAGCCTGTGAATCCAATTTGTTGATACTTTTTATGTAGATCAACCATTTGGTGGTAATCTGTTGGATAAACTTTCACAAATTTTTGAACCACACTTTTCCAATTTTCTAAAAGCTCTTTTGCCTTATGTGACTTGGTATATTGCAGATGTTTTTCAATCATTGTCCGTAATTTTTCATCGCCACTAGTTTCATCAATTTTATATAAATCAACCATTTCTTGATTGCACTTACTGGCAAAATCTCCAGCTTCATCATAAATATAGGCTACACCGCCACTCATACCGGCTGCAAAATTGCGACCAGTTAAACCTAAAATCACTGCAATTCCCCCAGTCATATATTCGCAGCCATGATCACCTACTCCTTCAACTACCACTAAAGCACCTGAATTACGCACACAAAAACGCTCGCCAGCTCGCCCTAAAAAGTACGCTTCACCAAAGTTAGCACCAAAACAAGCAACATTTCCTACAATAGGCGTATAACCTATTTTATAACCTGCATCCTTTGGTGGCACCACAATTAAACGTGCGCCTGATAAGCCTTTGCCAACATAGTCATTAGCTTCACCGATTAATTTAAGCTCCATACCTTGAGTTGTAAAAGCGCCAAAACTTTGACCAGCAATTCCTGTGTACTCATAAGTTATACGGCTTGTCTCAATACCTTGATTACCAAAGCGCTCGGCAATCCAACCACCCATGCGTGCACCAACTGCTCGATTAACATTGTTAATCTTGCGTTTTATTAAAACAGGTAAATCCTGATCAAGCATAACTTTGGCAAAAGCATCTAACTCTTCCCACTGACGAGGCTTTTTAAAAGGATCTTGCCTTTTGCGTTTAATGCCCATGGAGTTTGCTAAAATACGTGAAAAATCTAAAGACTTTGCCTTGCTTTTGGCTAGAAAACGTGGAGTTAAAACTTCCGTGTG
>JAIRNX010000095.1 GCA_031257815.1 Lactobacillales bacterium | reverse complement strand
ACTAAACCTGCATTTTTTGCCTCAAATTGTGAAAAAATAGTTCAAAAATTCATTTCACTAGAGATCGTTAACAGGCTCTAAGAGAAGTCTAGATAAATTTTTAATACCAAATACATAGCAAAAAAGCCCAGTCAAGACTAAGCTTGATTGGGCTGAAAGTTTGTTTATTGAGCTTCTGAAGATGAAGATTCAGTGGACGCTTCTTCAGACGATGCTTCTGTTGAGGAGCTTTCTTCTGTTGTGCTGCTTGATGCTTCACTCGATGAAGAGCTCTTTGTAGAAGATTTCGAGCTAGATTTTTTTGCTGAAGAGCTGCTTGATGTACCTGTATATGCAGCTAAAACATCACTAAAGGCAGAATCTGAGATCTTAACATTTGCTTCTTTCAACACTTTAGCTATAATTTTTTGTTGGAAAGCTTGATCTTTTAGCTTATTTTGTTTAGCAATTTCTTTTAATTGTGCTGTGTAAGGTTTCATAGAGTTGCCCTTAGATTTATTTTTAATCATCTTCACAATGTAATATTGAGATTGGTGAGTTTGAGGGTTTGAAACATTAATAATTTCTGAAATTTCATCGTTTTTTAGAGAAAATGCTGCAGTTTGGACTTCGCTTGGAACATTTGTAGAAGTAGAACCAAACTTCACCCTTCCGCCGTTTGATTTTGTTTTAGTATCAACAGATTTTTCTTTAGCGATTTTAGCAAAATCAGCACCTTCTGCTTTTACTTCTTTTAAGACTTCATCAGCTTTAGCTTTATCGTCAATCACGATTATTTGTGCAGACACTTCAGGATGGAAACTTTTCCAAGCAGACTTGAGATCTTCATTTGTAATTTTCACCTGTTTTTCTAAACCTTTTTGTATAGCAAGTTGCTGACGAATTTGTTCCTTATAATAAGCTTCCGTATACCCAGCTGATTTTAATGCTGATTTAAATTGTCCACCATATTGTTTTTTTGTTTCATCAAATTTTTTTTTAACTTCGGAATCTTTTACTTGATCACCATATTTTTCCTCAAATACTTTACCAAGAATCATACTTTGTACAATTTGTTTACTACTTTGTTGAGTTTTAGCTTTATTGTAAAAATCTTCAACAGTAATTTTTCCACCTTTCATTGTAGCGATATCTTTTGAACCGCCACAAGCTGTTAGTGACAAAAGAGTCATTGCGAAAACAGCTCCAAGCATAATTTTTTTCTTTAACATTTTTATTAACACTCCTAAAATTTTGGATTTATAAAATTACTTCAAGCAAAATTATACCATACAACGTAAATAAAAGAGCATCAATGTTACCTTTTTAATGAAATTTGAATATTTTGCTTACTTTCTTTTACTTTTATGATGCGCGGCTTGATTTCAAATTTATAGTTATATAGGGCTTTTTTTAATTTTCGAAAGCTAGGTTTTAGATTGATATTTATTTGTCTTTGCACTTCTTTTTTATTTGCTTGAACTTTTTGATAAGCAGCAAAAAATGCTGTGGCATCTGCTAGAACTTCTTTTACCAACTCTTTTGGTTCTAATTTAGATTTAGTATAGTAGTTTATTTTGTCCTTCATCTTTGTGTTCCTTTTATAGCATTAAAATGCACTTTAATGATCCAAGAGGGATTCGAACCCCCGACCGATCGCTTAGCTTACCACTACAGTTTTCACTGCCGATATTCGTTTGTGGTCTGGACTATATCTTCACCATCTCAGGTGTAGCACGTATAGTCTCTACGGATCCCTTACTTAACTACCCTAAAATTTCATCAAGCTATTAACGGTTTCCTCGATATTGCCATTTTACAGGTTTCACCGATACAGTGCTATCCACTTTAATAAGTTCCTTTTTCTTACTAAAGGCTCCTATTTTTAACTTAAAGGCGATTGCTCTATCCAGCTGAGCTATTGGATCAAAATAAATATGGATGCAAATCATGATTTTTAGTGTATATAATTATTTGCTATATTTCAAATTAATTGCTGCGGCAATTCTTTTAGCAATTTTTTTCAAGTCTGCAGCTGTATATTGGTCACTATGGTCGCCAAAGTGGATATGAAAGTTATCTTCGCGACTGTAACGTGGAACTAAGTGAATATGAGAATGAAACACTGATTGGTATGCCAGTTCACGATTATTATTAATAATATTTAAGCCTTTCATATCAGGGAAGGCTTTCTCTAGTGCTCGAGCGATTTTAGGGATGCGCGCAAAAACTTCACTAGCCTTTTTTTCTTCATATTCAAAAACATCATTGACATGCATTTTAGGCACGAGCAATGTATGCCCCGGCGTTGCTTGACTTAAATCTAAAAAAGCATAAACCTCTTCATCTTCATAAACTTTAGCACTGGGGATCTTTTTAGCAATAATTTTGCAAAAAATACAATTTTCCATGGAATTCTCCTTGTTATAAGTTGTTTTAGTGTCCTTTTAACAAAGCTGAAATATCCGAATACCTGCAAATAATTTTGGGATTCTTACGAATTAATTCATAATCAAGATAAGGCAAGAGTTCATTTGAGTTGAAACCTCCAATGTTTGCTAGAGTTACTTTGACATTGGGAGCGGCAAAGGCTTCATGTAAATCTTCTACCCGATTTTTAATGCTTGCAGAGTTTAAGCAGTCATTTTCAGCGATATATTTTCCAAAAGTTACCTTAAATCCCAGATTTTTAAAAAGTTCTTTTTTCTTTTCGATTTATTTTTTCACTTCAAAGACTAAGCTATCCTCTTAGTAGAACCTTTCTCTTCAATACTATATGGAAGAATCACATTGCGCTCTTCGACTTCTTCTTTATTCATTAATTTCGTCAATAAACGCATTGAAACCGCCCCTAAATCATAAAGAGGTTGAGTAATTGAAGAAATGCGTGGTCTAGCAAATTCCGTTAAAACAGAATTATTACTGGTGATAATCTCGATTTCTTTAGGTATGGCTACATCTAAATCAAGTAAACCATCCATTAAACCAATAGCTAGTTCATCGTCAGTAACATAGCATGCAGTAGCGCCAGCATTTTTTACGCGTTTAGCTAATTCTTTACCTTTTTCAAAACTATAATTTGCTTCAAAGATTAAACTTTCAGAATACGAAAGATGATTATTTTCCAAAAAAATATCTTCATATCCTTTCAAGCGCCGTTTATTAATCGGATCAATCAATGGTCCTGAAACAAAAGCAATTTTTTCATTACCATGACTAACTAAAAGTGAAACAGCATCTTTACTCGCTAATCTATAATCAATATTGACAGAAGGTATTTCCCCAGTTGGATCAATCGTGCCCGCTAAAACAATTGGAAT
>JAIRNX010000142.1 GCA_031257815.1 Lactobacillales bacterium | reverse complement strand
CCGATAATTCAATCAAAGTTGATCGAATGTTTGAATCATCAACTTCAAAAAGCAAGAAGGATTCAGCCTCAAATTCAAACAGTTCAAAAACAAAAGACAGGAGGACAACTCCTAGTAGTAGTGCAGATAAAAATAAAAAAGTCGAAATAACTAAAGTTTCAGAAACTGGAAATAATATCCAATTAGCAGCTAAAAATATTCCAGAACAAGCGGAAATACAGGTGAAGGCTTTAAATGGCGAAAAAGCTTGGATTCAAATTAGTGATACAAACCAAACAGCATTATATACTGGGACAGTACAAGCATCTAATCCATATCGTCAAAAATTAGTAGAAGGAATGCAGCAATTTTCAATTATTGTTGGCGCTCCAGCAAATACAGAGTTGACCATTAATGGAGAAAAAGTAGATATGGCATCTTACAATTCAGGTATGGTTCTTAACTTTACGGTTTCTTTGGAATATGCTGGAGAAAATACAAACACAAGTCCGACGAGTAGCAATAGTTCAAGCAGTTCAAAAACGCAGCAGACATACGTATACCAATAATTTTTATTGAAAGGAAAAGGAAGTTTTAAATGAACTTACCTAATAAGCTAACGGTTTTACGAATTTTGCTGATTCCTTTATTCTTGTTTGTTCTTTCCTTTCCATTTAATTGGGGAAGTGTGGCTACTGTTCCTGTGGCTCATATTGTTGCGGCGATTGTTTTTACACTAGCCTCCATTACGGATTGGTTGGATGGATACTTAGCCAGAAAATGGCATTTGGTGACGAACTTTGGAAAATTCGCTGATCCTTTAGCAGATAAAATATTGGTCATGGCCGCTTTTATTGTTTTAGTGCAACTCAAACAGGCGCCAGCATGGATTGTGGCTGTTATTGTAATGCGTGAGCTAGCAGTTACCGGTTTGCGTTTGCTTTTAGTAGAAGAAGGAGAGGTTCTAGGTGCTGCATGGCCGGGGAAAGTTAAAACAGCAACGCAAATGTTTGCCATTATTTTTTTATTGTTGCACAACTTACCTTTTGCTTTGGTGACCAATTTTCCTGTAGGAGAATTATTATTATATAGTGCATTGATCTTTACGATTTATTCTGGTGTAGATTATTTTATTAAAAACAAAAAAGTATTTAAAGGGAGCATGTAAGCTTTATACCCCTTCAACAATTCGCTGATAAAAGTTTTTTCCATTCAAACCAAAAGCTTGAAAGGCTGCAATGCGCTGACTTTCTTCTGCACCTTTTTCCAAGATAATTTCAAGATAATTCTCAGGTAACTCTTCAAGCATCTTGCCCCACTCCACTACAGATAAACCATCACTTGCAAAATATTCTTCAAATCCTAATTTGTCTGCATCCATTTCAACACGATATAGATCCATATGAAAAAGCGGAATTCGTCCATCTCTATATTCACGCATAATCGTATAAGTAGGGCTTTTAATCGTTTGCTTAATCCCTAAGCCCTGCGCAATCCCTTTGGTAAAGGTTGTTTTACCAGCACCTAAATCTCCAGTTAAAATTAAGATATCTTGTGGCCGGGCAACTTCACCAATCTTTTTGGCTAATTGCTTAGTTTCTTTAATATCTTTTAAAATCTTCTTCATCGTTAAACTTAACTACTTTCTAAATCTTTTAAAATAGCAACACTTGCTGAAGTTCCAATTCGGGTTGCACCAGCTTTAATCATTGCTAGCGCTTTATCTGCTGTAAAAATTTTACCACTAGCTTTTATGCCCATATCAACTCCAACAACTTGGCGTATTAAAGTAATATCTTTTGTATTGGCACCACCATTTACAAAACCAGTTGAGGTTTTAATAAAATTAGCTTTTGCTTGTTTAGCTAACTCACAAGCCTTTATTTTTTCTTTATCCGTTAACAATCCTGTTTCAATAATCACTTTCACCTTAGCTGCGCTTTTTACAGCTTCAACAACGGCTTGAATATCAGTTACCACTTTTTTATAATGACCCGATTTTAGCGCGGCGATATTAATTACCATATCGACTTCGTCTGCGCCGTTTAAAATTGCTTCTTTTGCTTCATACACCTTAGTTTCAGAAGTATTTGCTCCCAAAGGAAAGCCAATAACTGTACATACCTTCACCTTGGAATTTCTTAAATTTTCAGCAGCATAAGCTACCCACATCGGCGCTATACAAAGAGCATAAAATCCATAATGCTTAGCTTCTTCTATTGCTTTTTGAACCTCTGCATGGTTTATGCCTGACTTTAAAAGTGTATGTTCAATTATCTTTGCCAAATTCATCTAAATCCCCCTTGTTGCAAAACTTACCGCAAAGGCTATTAAAGCATCTAAATTCCTTTTTTAAAACTAACTGTTTACTTATTTTAAATGCTTTTTCGTTGATTTATAATTATTTTGTTTTAAAATAAATTTAAAGTACATATTTACATTACCTCAAAATTTCTAAAATTCATATGAAAAGAGGGATAATTTTGAAATCAATAAAGGAGCGCAAGAAATTACGTAAAGTGAAAAAGAAGTGGGTCGTAGTTAGTGCAGGTATATGGGTAGGGTTATTATCCACAATCGTTGCAGCTGCAAATCCACAGCTTATTCCTAAGTCATTAAGACAGTTTTTTCCTGAGTCAAGGGTAGAAGATCTAAAAGCTAATCCAAATGTTCAATCAATATTACATGAAGCTTTTGGTGAGCAAGTACTAGATCAGACTGGGCAATCAATAAAGTTAAATGATAGTGTTATTCAACAATTAAATGAAATAGCACAAATTGTTTCTGCTGAGCAAGCTCCTGATCTTGATGGAGCTCCAGAAATGAATTTAGATGGACAACAACCAGATATGTATTTAAATAGACAACAAATTGAAGATATTGTTAACGTTGTAACCTCAGAAGATAATCATGATGCTACCCCACAACAAATTCTCCAATCAGCCGCGGAAATAGTTTTAGACAAGTCAGAACAAGAACCTGAACGCTTAACACCAGAAATTCAAAAAGTAGTCGAGCACGTAGAGAAAGTCATTGAATTACCATCAGTGGATGCCTTGGAAAAAGCTGAACAGTTAAAAGAAGCTCAAGCCAAAGCGGATGCCTTG
>JAIRNX010000012.1 GCA_031257815.1 Lactobacillales bacterium | reverse complement strand
TAAGAAGATTTCCGTTGTCCTAGCAAGTTTTAATGGAGAAAAATATCTTAAAGAACAGCTTGAAAGTATTTTTTCGCAATTGGATAAAGACGATGAGTTAATTATTACCGATGACGGTTCAACAGATAAAACATTTGTGATACTAAAACCTTTTTTGCAAGATTCACGGACTTCTTTATTAAAAAATCATTTTCTTGATTTTAAAGAAAATTTTGCTGTGGGAATCAAAAAAGCAAAAAATGAAGTTATTGTTTTATCAGATCAGGATGATGTTTGGCATCCTGAGCGCTTAAAAGAAACGAGAAAAGCGTTTAATGAAGGGGCAGATATCTTAATGGTTGCCCCTTGTTTTGTTGATGAGAAGTTGCAGATTTTATCAAAGGAACGGTATAATTACCGCTTACAATCTGGATTTTGGCCAAATTTTTGGAAGAACTCTTTTATTGGTGCATGCATGGCTTTTCGTCGTGAGTTGGCTAAGGAGTTTTTGCCATTTCCGAGTAGTATTGATTACCATGATTCATGGATTGCTTTATTGGGTTATTTGAGAAGGAAAAAAATTGTTCATATTAATCGCAAGTTGGTTTATTATAGGCGATATAAAGGGACTTTTTCTGGCAAGCGTCGATGGATAAACTTAGTAGTTAAGTCGCGCTTTTTTTTATTTATTAATTTGCTGAAGCGATGGTTAGTGTTACGTAAAAGTGAGAGTCAAACATGAAGATTGCAACAATTATTGTGACTTTTTATCCAACGGAAGATATCGCTAAATTAGTTTTACTTTTGCAAAGAGATACGCATGTATTTCTAATAGATAATAGTGAAGAATCAGTTGAAACAATTAGTAAAATAAAGCGCGATTTTGAAAAAAACGTAACGATTATTGAGAATAAAAAAAATATCGGCTTAGCGGCTGCACAAAATTTGGGAATTCAGCTTGGCTTAAAAGAAAATTTTGCTTTTTTTCTTTTTTTAGATGATGATTCCATGGTTGATGATAATTATGTTTTGGATTTGAGTATGTCTTTTCAGAATTATATAAAAAATCATTCTGAAGAAAAAATTGGCATTTTTGCTTCTAATTTTTATGATGTTAACTTGAAACGAGAAACCAATTTTGGTGTTTTAGATGACAAGAGTTATCAAACCAAGACTTTTTGGCAAAGTGATGAAGAATATTTAAAAGTGTCATTTGTGGTTTCTAGTGGGACATTTATTCCTGCAGAAACTTTTTTAAAGTTAGGTTTATTTCGCGTTACTTTTTTTATTGATCATATTGATACGGACTACTGCTTGCGTGTTTTAAAAGCAGGACTTTCAATTATTGTTACGCGAAGGCCTTGCCTTTCTCATACAGTTGGTTGTCGTAGAGAATATAAAATTTTGGGAATATCGTTTAAGCCAACTTTTAACTCTGCTCGAAGAAAATACTATGTTGCGCGAAATGGCATTCGATTAGTAAAAGAATATGGCAAGGAATTTCCTGGCTTTGCTAAAATTTTTTATAAAAAATTCATTCATGATTTAGTTGGGATTCTTTTTTTTGAAGATCAAAAGTGGGCAAAACTTCATGCAACATTTAAAGGGATTCGTGAAGGAAGAAAATTATATGGAGGAAGTGAATGATTAAGAAAATAATAGGAGCAAAAGGAGAGTTAATTTCTTTGATAAAGGAAATTATTGATAATCGTAAGCTCTTATTTCAGTTTTCGTTAAACGATTTTCGTGCGCGCTTTGCAGGAAATATGTTAGGCATTCTTTGGGCATTTATTCAACCCGTTGTAACAGTTGTTACCTATTGGTTTGTTTTTTCTGTTGTCTTTAAATCGAGATTAATTGACGGAAAGTATCCATTTATTGCTTTTTTGGTGATGGGATTAATTCCTTGGTTTTATTTTTCGGATGTTTTAGGCTCAGGCACTGGGGTGTTTTGTGAATATAATTATCTTGTTAAAAAAGTGGTCTTTAATGTAAAGCTCTTGCCTACGATGAAAATGATTTCTAATTTATTTATGCATAGCTTCTTTTTTTTAGTTGGTGTTGTGATTTGTGCTTGTAATGGATTTTTTCCAACGTTTCATCTTTTTCAGATTTTTTATTATTGCTTTTGTTTAACGATTTTTTTGACAGGGATTACTTGGATTACCAGCTCCATTCAGCCATTTTTACCAGATATTAATCAGTTTATTGCTGTAATTATGCAAGCTTTGATGTGGTCTACACCGATTATGTATAGTATTTCAAGTTTTCCTGATCATCCCAAAATTGTTTTTTTATTAAAATTAAATCCACTATATTATGTGGTAACAGGTTATCGGGAATCAGTTTTTGGGGACGGTTGGTTTTGGCAACATCCTAAAGAAACACTTTATTTTTGGGGAGTGAATCTTTTGTTATTGTTTGTTGGAGTAAGCGTGTTTAAACGTCTGCGCCCGCACTTTTCAGATGTATTGTAGATGATGTGAGATTATGAAATTTAAAAAAAGTAAAATTTAGAGATGCAAAAAAGTAAAATTAAAAGATGCAAAAAAGTAAAGTTTAGAGGTGTAAAATGGTAAAATAGACATGAGGTGGTTTGACATGTATGAAAAACGACTGATTGATTCTATTTTAAAAGAGTATGTTGAAAGTTCTCCTGCAATTTTAGTAGAAGGCGCTAAAGCTGTTGGAAAAACAAGCACATGTTCCAACTTAGCAAACACAACTTACAGCTTAGATAAAAAAGGAACATTAGAAATTTTAAGCAATTTCCCTGAGATGATTTTTAATGATCGTCCGCCCATCTTACTAGATGAATGGCAATTTTCTCCTGAACTTTGGACGTTTGTCCGCCATGCAGTAGATGATGGCCTTCCT
>JAIRNX010000129.1 GCA_031257815.1 Lactobacillales bacterium | reverse complement strand
AATTTGCGGAAAAAAACGCAGAAATAGTGGTGCTATTTCGAGAATTTTTGACAAAAAAGTGTCAAAAATTAAACAAAATTGCGCAATTCTGGAGATCGTTAACAGGTTCCAAGAAGGTTCTTCAATTTCTTGAAAGATTTTCTTCATCAAGTATTTACCAGTTGGCGTTTGCGCAAATTAATTCCAATCAAGTTGCCAATTGGTTTGAACAGGAATTTTAAAATTTGTTTTATATTTATTATCAAATGCTTTGGTTAAAAGTTGGTAAGCAAAATGGGCATTACGCGTTAAAAATGGCCCATGAAAATAAGTGCCATAAACATTTTTATAGATAACCCATTCAGTTTTATCTTCGCCATTATTGCCATAGCCTTTCAATACTTGTCCCAGCGCTTTTTCGCTTTGCCCCAAAAAAGTACGTCCTTGATGATTTTCAAATCCATAGTAGTGCTCCCCAGTTTCTGAATTAACAATCTCTACATCGCCAATAAAACGAGAATTTTCTTGATTTAAAGTGTAATGATCAAGCGCACTAATCCCTGCAACTTTACGGCCACAAGCTTCAATATAATAATGTCCAAGCAGTTGATATCCACCACAAATAGCTAAAATAACGCCACTCTTTTCAATATAGCGTTTGATTGCATCTTGCTTTTTTTGAATGTCCAAAGAGACAATATATTGCTCATAATCTTGACCACCACCAAAAAAGATCAGATCATAATCATCTTCATGAAATTCATTATCAATCGAAACAATTTCAATATTGATTTTAATCCCCGATTTTTGACCCAAATACTTCAACATTAAAAGATTGCCATTATCTCCATAAGTATTAAGCAAGTTACCATATAAATGACAAATATTTAGTTCAAGATGTGAATTTTTTTCTTTGGCAATTGCCATTTAAAATTTTCCTTTCAAAAATCCTGCATGAGCTAAATCTTTTCGCAAATTTAACATAGCTGTATAAGTTGCTAATATGTAAATATTCTCTGTAGGAGCTGTTTTGATTTCATTTAATAAATGCTTAAAATTGGTTTCAACATCAATGATTTTAGTTGTCTCCACTCCTGCAACAATCACTCGACGCAGCATATCTTTATGGCGTTTTCCACCGACAATTACTTTGGGAAGCTTAAGTTTCGCTAATTTTTCATAATTGCCATCCCAAATCCAGCTGGTATCGATCCCATCTGCATATTGAGAGTTAAGCAAAGTAACTAAAGTAAAAGAAAAAGGTGCACGCGCAATCATATCAACTGTTTGATTTATGCCAGCAGGATTTTTCACTAAAACAATTGTTATTTTTTTATCATAAATGGCAATAATTTCTTGACGACCAAAAACTTTTTCATTATAAGCTAGACCAGCTTTAATTTTTTCATAAGACACTTGATAATACTCAGCTACAGCTGTTGCTGCAAGAGCGTTATATACATTATATAGTCCACCAATTTCTAATGTTAAATCCATACCATCGATAACAAATTCTGCAGAAGTATTGTCGACCTTTTTTAATTTACTTAAGCAAAAGTCAAGAGGTGGGCGATGAAAATCACAGTTGGGACAATAGTATTTTCCAAGATTAGCGTAAGTAATCATTTTATAATGAAGGATGCTTTGACATTTTGGACATAAAACCCCTTCGGTATTATAATACGCCATCTGTTCTTTATCAGGGAGATGATCAAAACCATAAAATTTTTGTAAATTTTTAGTAGTGCTTAAAGCAAATAAAGGAGAATCGCCATTGCATAAGATAGTGGCCTCAGGCGCTTTAACAGCTCCGTTAAGAAGCATTTGATAAGTGGTATAAATCTCTCCATAGCGATCCATTTGATCACGAAAAATATTGGTAAAAACAAATAATTTTGGTTTTAGGTACCCTGTTACTTTTGCCAAAGAAGCTTCATCAATTTCTAAAACAGCAATCTTTTTGTTTTTAGATCTAGCATTTAAAAAGGTTGAAACAATCCCTTGAATCATATTTGATCCTGTTGAGTTGGTTAAAACGGATTCAAATTGTTGTCGTAAAATATTCGTCGTTAAAGACGTGGTTAGTGTTTTTCCATTGGTTCCTGTGATAACGATGATTTCATAATCCTTAGTTAGTGATTTTAAAATTGTTGGATCAATTTTTAAGGCTAGCTTTCCTGGTAAGGAGCTGCCTCCGTTAAAAAATGTTTGTAAAAACCAATATGTAAATTTACCAACAAATTTTGCAATCAACGTGCGCAAGCACATTTTATCATCCATTCTGAACTTACTTATAATAAACAAACTTTTAGTCAATTGTACCATAATCAGGTGTTTGAATATTACTAACATAAAAATGCATATAATAATCAACTATACCGTGTACTTACAATTTTGTAATTTTAAAGTCATGCGTTTGGCGGGTGAAAATTGGCCTTAATCAGTAGGTGTGTGATAAAATAGTACTTAGTTAGTGGTAAAAAACAGGGGGCATGAAAAATGCATGATGAAACAAATAAAGATAACGAAGAGATTCAATGTTCATTTTGTGGGAAGTCGCAAAATAAAGTTAGAAAAGTAATTGCCGGACCTTCTGTTTACATATGTAATGAGTGTGTGGACTTATGTAAGCAAATTATGGATGAAGATCTATATGAGCAAGTTGTTAAAGATTTTTCTGAAGTACCGAAACCAGTAGAGTTATTAGCGATTTTAAATGAGTATGTGATTGGTCAAAATCAAGCAAAAAAAGCCTTATCTGTTGCTGTTTATAATCACTATAAGCGGATTAATCAACTAAAAGATGATTCAGATATTGAATTGCAAAAATCAAATATTTGTTTAATCGGTCCAACTGGGTCTGGAAAGACATTTTTAGCCCAGACATTGGCACGTAGCTTAAACGTTCCTTTTACAATTGCAGATGCAACAAGTTTAACAGAAGCTGGCTATGTTGGAGAAGATGTAGAAAACATTTTACTAAAACTTATCCAAGCAGCTGATTATAATGTTAAACGAGCTGAGCGTGGCGTTATTTATATCGATGAGATTGACAAGATTTCACGTAAGTCCGAAAATGTTTCAATAACTCGTGATGTTTCTGGTGAAGGTGTGCAGCAAGCTTTATTGAAAATTTTAGAAGGAACTGTTGCTAATGTTCCGCCTCAAGGTGGTCGTAAACATCCTCAACAAGAGTTGATTCAAATTGACACCAAGAATATCTTATTTATTGTTGGTGGGGCTTTTGATGGTATTGAGCAAATCGTTCGCAACAGAATGGGTGAAAAAGTTATCGGTTTTGGTGCATCCAATAAAAAATTCTCTGAAGAAGAAAGTGTTGTTCAGCATATTATTCCTGAAGATTTATTAAAATTTGGATTAATTCCAGAATTCATCGGACGTTTGCCAGTTATCTCAGCTCTTGAAAAATTAACGATTTCTGATTTGGTAAGAATTTTAACAGAGCCAAAAAATGCTCTAGTAAAACAGTATAAGAAGTTGTTGTCATTTGATAATACGGATTTGGAATTTACACAAGAAGCATTGGAAGAAATTGCCAAAAAAGCAATTGAAAGAAAAACGGGTGCTCGTGGATTACGCTCTATCATCGAAGAAACAATGCTTGATGTAATGTTTGAAGTGCCAAGTAATGAAAAAATTGCCAAAGTTTTGGTTACACAAGAAGCAATTGATGGCGATGAAAAACCAAAGTTGACTTATCATGATGATGATTTGGCTGCAAGCTAAAGGGTCACTTGTGATTCTTAGAACCTGTTAACTTGTCTCCCTTAGAGCCTGTTAACGATCTCGCTATTGATGAAATTTTTGTTTAATTTTTAGGCAATTTGCGGAAAAAAACGCAGAAATAGTGGTGCTATTTCGAGGATTTTTGACAAAAAAGTGTCAA
>JAIRNX010000128.1 GCA_031257815.1 Lactobacillales bacterium | reverse complement strand
AATATAAGAAAGAAGAAGATTATCCGGAAATTCTGCACCACGACGATGATGATCAATCACAATCACCTTTTGAAAAACTTCGTACAATTCCGTATTAATACTTAATAAAGGATTTGAATGATCCACCATTACTAATAAACTATTTCTTTTACACTGAGACACGGCTTTTTGCGGAGATATAATTAACTTTACCAATTCTGGCACTTGTTCAATTTCTTTTAAACAACGCTCGACATCTAGAATCAACTGTTTTTTATCCAATATCACATAAACAGACCTTTTATATAAACGAGCAATATATGCAACTCCAATACTTGATCCTAATGCATCCATATCAGGAAATTGATGCCCCATTACATAAATTTCTTCTGCTTCTTGTATAATTCCTTTAAAAGCCATTGCCATTGCTCTAGTGCGAACTCTCGTTCGTTTAACTCTAGAATTAGATACTCCGCCAAAATATATAGGAGCTGCTGTATCGACATTTTCTTTAACAACTACCTGATCACCACCGCGAACTAAAGCAACCTCTAAATTATTATTTGCAGTTACCCCTAGTGAGTACATGTCTCTTTTCCCATAAGAAACACCAATTGACATCGTAACTGTTTTTCCTACTCTCTCATTTGACTCATTTCGTACTTTATCTAACAAATCAAACTTTTTTTCGATCATTTCCTTTAAGTTACTATATTGCGTAACAAAAACATACTTTTCACTTGTAAGCTTTCTTGAAAACGCACGTTGATTTTTCAAATAATCAGATATTTCAGAAGTGATATAACTATTTAAATTAGCGATTTCTTTTTCATCCATTTTCTCCGTTATATCATCATAATTATCAATCGAAATAATCCCTACTACTGGCTGATTTTTGATTAATTTATCTTTTAAATTTTGCTCATTTGTTACATCAAAAAAATAAATAAGACCTTTTTGTTCATAAAGATAAAAATAATATTTTTTATTGCCAACAACCCAAAAATGATTTTCTATTTTATCTTGATCAATAAACTGTTTAATTTCATGTTCTGAAATTACTTCATTATTGCTAGTAATGATGTACTCAGCAAATGGATTTAGCCAAATCTTCTCTTTAGTCTTTTTATCGAATTTCACAATTCCGATCGGCATCGTATCAAGAACTTGCTTGACTGAATTCTCGGCATTTTCATTAACCCATTTAATAATTTCATCTTGATTTTTTTCTAAAACAAACAGTTGCCAAATAAAAAAACAAGCAGCTATTCCATTTGTCATAATTAACCAAATAATACGAACCCATCGTAATGGAAAGAGTATCGTCCCAGTTATTTCAGCTAAACATAGAAATAAAATTCCTAAACCTAACTGAACTTTTAACTGCTTGTTCATGTATCTTACACCTCTTTTAATTATCGACAGCATATCATAGCAGGAACTTTTTCGAAAATTTTAATTTGTTTACTAATTTTATTAAAAGCAAAATCAAGTAGAGGGAAGGTAATTTTATCCTATCGGCTCCTCTCACCCACGAAAAACGCATGAATAAATTTTTGGTTCACAGAGAACGATTTCAAGCGATTTAAATTTTTTGAACTAATTTTTTATCAAATATTCTCTTAAAAAACTTTTCTCGGACTTTTCTCGCTCTCATTTTTTTCATAATTTTTTCATGCGTTTGTCGTGTTATTTACTACGATATTAATCAATTTATTTGGGATAACAATAACTTTTTGCATAGTTTTGCCATCAATTAATTTTGCGATACCTTCATTAGCTAAAGCGATTTTTTCAAGTTCTTCTTTTGGAAGATTATTTGCAACTTTGACTTTGGCACGAACTTTACCGTTAATCTGAAACACTACTTCAACTTCCTCTTCCACCAACGCTTGTTTATCATACTCTGGCCAAGAAACGTATGAAATTCCACCTTGCTCCCCTAAAATTTCCCACAACTCTTCTGCAAGGTGGGGAACAATAGGCGCCAGCAACTGGACAAACCCTTTCACCTGCTCAATAAACAACTGTTTCTCTTTATTCGCTGCATTCACAAAAATCATTAATTGCGAAATTGCTGTATTAAAATGTAATTGCTCAAAATCTTCTGTTACCTTTTTAACCGTTTCATTATATACTTTATCAAGTTTGCCATCGTTTTCTTTGACAATAGTTTTACGCATTTGACCATTGTCATCGACAATCAATCGCCATACACGATCCAAAAATTTCCGACTTCCCTCTAAACCATCGTCGTTCCAAGCAATTGACGCATCCAAAGGTCCCATAAACATCTCGTACAATCGCAACGTGTCCGCACCATACTGCTGCACCACATCATCAGGATTGACCACATTTTTCAACGATTTACTCATCTTGGCCGGTGCCTGCTCCAGTTTTTCACCTGTTTCAACACTAAAGAACGAACCATCGCGTGCTTCAACTTTATCAGTAGCAACCAACGCTCCACGAGAATCTCGATAACTTGTTCCTAAAATCATTCCTTGATTAAAAAGCTTCTGAAACGGTTCTTTCGTCGGCACAACTCCAATATCATACAAAAATTTATGCCAAAAACGCGCATACAACAAATGCAACACCGCATGTTCAGCTCCACCAATGTAAATATCAACAGGCAACCAACGTTTTAATTTTTCATAATCTGCAAGCACCGTTTGATTTTTCGGATCGATGTAACGCAAATAATACCACGAAGAACCCGCCCACTGAGGCATTGTATTTGTTTCTCGGCGTCCTTTTTTTCCAGTTTCTAAATCCACCACATACACCCAATCTGGAAGATTTGCCAACGGAGACTCACCCGTTTTTGAAGGCTGGATATTCGGTGTTTCCGGCAATAGCAACGGAAGTTCTGCTTCTGGCACAGTGGTTGTGGTTCCATCTTCCCAGTGAATAATTGGAATCGGCTCTCCCCAGTAACGCTGACGAGAAAACAGCCAGTCTCGCAAACGATAAGAAATCTTCTTTTCACCGACTTTGTTTTCTTCAAGCCAAGTGTTCATTTTGCTGATGGCTTCTTCTTTCCCAAGACCGTTCAAGAAATCAGAATTGATGTGAATTCCATCCTCAGTATAAGCTGCTTGAGTTATATCTCCACCTTCAAGCACCGGAATAATTTCCAAAGCAAATTGTTTGGCAAACTCAAAGTCACGTGTATCGTGAGCAGGGACGGCCATAATCGCTCCGCTTCCGTAACTTGCTAGCACATAATCTGCAATCCAAATCGGAATCTCCTTCCCATTGACCGGATTCACCGCATAAGCTCCCGTAAACACTCCTGTCTTTTCTTTTTCTAAATCAGTTCGGGCAAGATCAGATTTTAGAGCTGCGGCGGCGATATAAGCATCAACAGCATCTTTTTGCTCAGCACTCACAATCTCTTGAACCAAGTCTATCTCTGGGGCTAGCACGGCATAAGTTGCCCCAAATAAGGTATCTGGACGAGTTGTAAATACAGTAAATTCTTTGGCAAAAGCTTTAATTTTAAACACAACATCCGTACCAATTGATTTCCCAATCCAATTACGTTGCATCTCCTTAATCGACTCTGGCCACTCAACCAATTCCAAATCTTCTAATAACCGCTCTGCGTACGCTGTAATCTTCAACATCCATTGTCTCATTGGTTTGCGAACAACTGGATGTCCTCCTCTTTCACTTGTTCCGTCCGCCATCACCTCTTCGTTAGCAATCACCGTTTTTAAAGCTGGTACCCAATTCACCGGAACTTCTGCTTCATAAGCTAAACCTTTTTCATAAAGTTTAGTAAAAATCCATTGAGTCCATTTGTAATACTCTGGGTCAGTTGTACTCACTTCTCGTTCCCAGTCGTACGAAAATCCAAGAGAACGAATCTGTCGACGAAACGTTTCAATGTTTTGATTCGTAAATTCTGCGGGATCATTTCCTGTATCCATAGCATATTGCTCAGCTGGCAGACCAAAAGCATCCCACCCCATTGGGTGTAGAACATCATATCCTTGTGCACGCTTGAAACGAGAAAGAATATCTGTTGCTGTATATCCTTCCGGATGCCCAACATGCAGTCCCGATCCTGAAGGATAAGGAAACATATCCAACGCATAAAAATTTCGTTTATCCTTATTTTCTCTTGTTCGAAATGTTTTGTTTTCGGCCCAATATTTTTGCCATTTTTTTTCAATTTTTTTGTGATTGTAATTCATAAACTTAACTCCCGTTAATCAGCTACATTACTATAAAATAAATCAATTTCTTGATCTGGTGTTTCTTCCTTATATGCGTTGATATCAGGTAATTCTGCTAGAAATCTTAAACCAAAATAATCCATAAAATAATTAGTTGTTCCATAAAGGATCGGTTTTCCAGGATTATCCATTCGACCCTTTTTAGTAATGAGGTTGCGTGAAACTAATTTTTGAACAGAGCCATTGGATTGCACGCCCCTGATTTCATCGATTTGTGCACGTGTAATTGGCTGTTTATAAGCAATAATTGATAAAGTCTCTAAAGCTGCCTTTGAAAGAGAAACAGCTTGAGGAGTTGCAGCGTATTCTTTCAAAAGATATGAAAATTCTTTTTTGGTAGTTAAAATAAAACGATCGTTAATTTCTAAAATATTGAGTGCAGAATCGGAATTTTCTTGATATTTTGCTTGTAATAGTTCAACTGTTTTTATGATCGCTGCTTTATCTTTATTCGTTATCTTGGCTAACTGCGCAATTTCCATACCTTCTTCGCCTGAGACAAATAATAAAGCTTCGATTTCTGCTAAAAATGATTTATTATTTTCCACTATTATTTTCCTCGTAAAATAAGTTTTGCAGAGGCCTTCTCCTCCGCTTTTTTACTGCCAGGTTATCTCAATCGAACTATAATTGGTTTTTTGTTGAATATCTAACTGTTTTATTTTAATCAATTCAAGAACAGCTAAAAAAGTGGTGATGATTTCAGTTTTACTGCTATCTTTCAAAAAGAGTTCATTAAACCGAAGAGAAGTACTTCCGCGTTTTTTTATTGTTTCCAGTTGGTTGATAATTTGAGACATTTTTTCCTCAATTGTAAAAGTTTCTGTTTCAATGGTTGTGTTGATTGGCTGTTGATTTTTTTGCTTTTCTAAAAGATCGCTAAAAGCTAAAAATAAAGAGATTGTTGTATATTGATTTGGTGGCAACTCGAAATTTTCATCTCTGTACTCATCAATGTTTACCGCTTCTTTAGTAAAATAATGGCTACGTTCTTTTTCAAACTCTTGTAGAGCAAAAGCAACATTTTTAAATTGGCGATATTCGCGTAGTTGTTTAGTAAGTTCAGCGCGTGGATCGACATTTTCAAATTTTTCTTCATCTACTTCTTCATCGTAAACTTCAGTTGGAAGCAGCATCTTGCTTTTAATAAACATTAAAGTAGAAGCCATAACAAGATATTCACCAGCAATTTCTAATTTATTTTCTTGCCAAGAGTTAATATAAGCCATATATTGCTTAGTAATTTCCGCAATTGGAATATCATTAAGATCCACTTCCATTTTTTGGGTTAAGTGCAAAAGTAAATCAAGTGGACCTTCAAAAGTATTTAGTTTTAACTGGATGGGTTCCATTATTACTCCTAATAATGATAACAAAATTTATGAAAAATTAATCAATGATTGCTAATCAAAAAAGAAAATTTTATACAAAAGTCAAAGATGTGCAACTTGATTTTAAAATTTAAACTAACCTGTAAGCATTTGCTTGTTTTCTTAAATTCTCTAAGAGCCTGTTAACGATCTCGCTATTGATGAAATTTTTGTTTAATTTTTAGGCAATTTGCGGAAAAAAACGCAGAAATAGTGGTGCTATTTCGAGAATTTTTGACAAAAAAGTGTCAA
>JAIRNX010000057.1 GCA_031257815.1 Lactobacillales bacterium | reverse complement strand
ACCCTGATGAAAAGGGAGTTTGGTGGGGACTTTGTGTTACGACTAATTAAAAAAGAATCAAGATGGTTTGCGATAAAAATTTGATCAACAGTCATGTATCCAAAACAAGAAAAGTATCGATAATCGATTGTTTGAAGATGGAGAGATTAATGAAATTAGTCCGTTTACTTTTAAAAATTCGATTAATCCAACAAACAAGCTTGTTAAAACGGTTTTTATCTAACTATAATCAAAAAATTTCTATGAAAGTTTATATACTTCTAAGTTTTACCTTAGAAGTATTTACTTCTTTAGTGATAAGCTTTGGTGGGTATTATTTCTTTTTACAACGCTTATCTTTGAATATTCGATTCTATTTATTTTTTATAATTATTTTGGGAATTTTCACAGGATTTTTTAGTTATCGTCAAACACATGTTTTCCCTTTTGAAGAATTTAGAGAATTGAGTCCAAAAAATGTTAAAAGTTTAAGTAAAATTCTTTTGCTCACCAGTTTAATAGAGCATCTTCTGTTTTCATCCTCTTTTTTTGGGGTACTAACTTTACTCAGTTTAATGAGTCTAAAAACAAATGGAAATAGATTAATATTTTTTCCCGTTATTCTTTTTATTTATTTATCCTTTTATTACCTTAGTAACCGTTTGATGGGAGCCTATATATATCATAAACAAATACAAAAAATTGGATTATTGCGATTAGTAGTTTATTTATTGAGCGGAATTTTTTGGTTTTTTGTTGGAAAAGCAATCATTGTTTTTATCTATGGACATATTTATTTTTCTCTTTCCAAACATATAAAAAGTATTAAAGACTTTTCAAACAAAAAAATTTCTCATCAGATCGCAAAAGAAATTTTTGATTTTTATTTCAATGGAATCAAACAGTTTATACATAAACTGGAAGTAACTTTAAACCAAATAAATGGACAACATTTATTAATGGGAATATTGGTACTGATCTTTTTAGTATTTTTGGTTTCTATTCTACCGATTCGTTTTTTGTCCACCCACAAAAAGGTTGTCATTACTAATAAGTATGACTTTTTTAATGTTTATACATTCATTGTCTATCATCTTGCTAAAAAACATACCCATCCTGTTTTATTGAAAAATAATCTTTTAAACTTTAAAGACAAAAGATGGTTGTTTGCGAATAATTTTTTAGAATATTTTTTGATTACCTATGAATCATGTGTCTATTTAGGAGTGGGCAGTACTATCATTTTTTACATAAAAAATGATCCTATCTCACAAGCACAAGTTTTGCTTTGGACAAATTTATTTATGATGGGCAACCAAAGTGCTCAAGTAAGAGGAGACCTTTATCCTTATTTTTCCTTTGGCATTGAGAGAAAACAGCTTCCATTGATTCGATCTGCACCAAATGGATGGCCAAAAGTTTTTGCTGAAAAATTATGGATTTTTCGCAGCATGTTTACTTCTTCGATGATTGTTTGGATAGGAATAGATGTCCTTTTTTTTTGGTTAACTGACCTCACCTTGATATATTTAATATCAATTTTATTGATCGTTGTTCTTGGATTTTATATCTATCCCTTCATTCAAATGTACATGGTACCCTTAGCAACCAAATTTGATTTTAATAATGAAACTGAAATTGGACAGTCAAAAGATGAAGAAACAATTATCGGAAAATTGCAAGAGATTCCTCGTAAAATCTTAACCAAAGTTATTACATTAGTGAGCGTTATTTTTCTCTTCATCGATCATTCGTGGAAAAGAATACTATTCCCGATAGAAGTGATTTATCTTTTTATTGCAACTTTTTTCATTTTGTATACTTGTCAAAAAATCTTGATTAAAGGACTGGTAAAAGTCAATGAACTCAAATGAAAAAAGCTTAGAACTTGTTGACAGGTTCTTACAGTCCTGGACGAAAAGAATTTTTTATTTATCGGGAATGGTTTTTTTAAGTGGAATTTTTTCAGGTAGTGTATTGGGAGTTCCAATTTCGTCTCTTGGGACTCATTTAAGAAAATCTAATTTTTGGGAACTCTTTATTCACAATATCAAAATTTGCTTTTTTATCTTAGTTGTTGGTGGAATTACGGGAAGCATTTATGCGCATATTGTGCTTTTTATCAATGGATTTTTGATTGGAAAATTGTTAATTTTTCTTTATTCAGCAGAAAAGTTGCAGCAAGTAATCACTGGTCTTCTTCCTCATTTTTTCTTTGAGATTTTTGGATTGATGATTTTCAGTGCACTGAGTAGTCTTCCATTAATAGTAGGTTATCAAATACTGAAAACAGGGAATACTCAACTCTTTATAAAATTTTTTCAAATATTATTCTACGGTTTGTTGCTAGGCTTTGCTTTGATTGCTGTAGCTGCTTTGATAGAAGCAAAAATTAGTAAGGTCAGTTGAAAAAAGGAGATATTTTTAGTCTATGAATAAAAATTTTGCGATGATTACCACCTTAGCGGCACTTTTTTTAAGTGATTATTTATTTTGCCTTTACTTGCTAAATAAAGAAAATTTTCACAACATTTCTTTTTTGGTCATCACTTGGATAGTAGCAATTGTACTGCTTATTCCTGTTTTTATGCTGATTAGTCTATTGTTAACTTGCTTGATTGGTTTAGTTATTAGTATTATTTATCAAAATTACCTTTTTAAAAGGCTGTATTTGACGGTTGTCGTATTCAATAGTCTGCAGTTACTGATAAATACTTTTTTGATTGTGTTTAATCAAAATAAAAAAATCTCAGTATCTTTTATCTTTAGTTGGAGTTTCCTTTGGGGTATGAGTATGATTTTTCTTTTTCGTAAAATGCTCATCGATTATGTCAAAGTGAGTAAATTTGCAGCCAATGTGGTTGCTATTTTAGGAATTGTTTTATCTGCAGGAAGTCTAGTAATAGGAGTGGTGCATTTATGAATGTGTCTATTAACGATTTAGAATATAGCTATCATAAAAACACAAATGTGTTTACTCAATTAAATCTGATTTTTAAAGAAAGAAGCATTTATGCTATTGTTGGAGAGAATGGTATCGGGAAAACAACGTTACTTAATCTTTTGGCGGGATGGTATCAACCAGATCACGGAGTTATTTTGTATAATCAAAAATCATTGACTCAAAAAGAAATCAAATTTCAAACAGCCTATATTCCTTGTAACATTAGCCTGTACCCTTTGCTTAACGCTTATGATCATATCGATTTGATGGCTGAATTATGGGAAATGAAAAAAGCAGCTTATCAAAAATATAAAGAAAAAGTCTTGTTATTTCTACAACAACTCCGTTTAGACGCACTTACTCAAGCAATTGAGGAGTACTCCAGTGGGATGAAATACAAATTGTATTTTTCTTTGATGCTCGCAAGAGAGATTCAAGTGCTACTTTTAGATGAACCCTTTCATGTCTTGGATGAAAACAGTCAAAAAGTAGCAATGGAAATCATTCAATCCATAAAATCCCATGTTTTGGTTATTTTTTCTTCGCATCAGAAGGAAATGACAATACAGTTGGCGGATCAGATCATTGATTTGAACAAGGAAAGGGGAGTGACACGACATGATCAATTTGATGTGCTAAAATGACTTTCAAATAAGTATAAACGATGCAACAATAGTACAAAAGGATGTGAGTATAATGTCTACTATTTCACTTCATTTTAACAAAGAAGAAGAGTTAGTTAGTGAATATATGAATTTTTATGGTATTAAACGAACGGATGATTTTATTGAATCTGCTATTTTTGAAAAAATTGAAGAAGACCTTGACTTAAAACTTGGTGAGAAAGCAAAATCAATTTTACAAGACTCTAAAACTGAATTCTTATTTTATAATGAAATGTGGAGTGATTTGGATTTATGAAATTACTTTTCTCAAGAAATTTTAAAAAGAGTAAAGAGAAAGGAAATTTTCATATATAATTTATAAGTTAGGGGGAATTATGAAATCAAAGCTGATGTTTTGTTTATTTGCCGTATTAACTGTTTTTTGTCTTAGCAGTTGTTATAAAATTGATAAAGGGAAGTCAATTACAGCTGTAGGTTCATCATCTTTGCAACCTTTGGTTGAAACAGTGGCAGAGAATTTTAGCAATATTCATTTAAAAAAATTTATCCTTGTTCAAGGTGGAGGAAGTGGTACAGGTTTAGCACAGGTTCAATCTGGTGCAGTGCAAATCGGAAATTCGGATATGTTTGCTGAAGAAAAGTCAGGAATTGATGCTAGCAAGTTAGTAGATCATAAAGTTTGTGTTGTTGGTATTGCTCCAGTGGTAAATAAGTACGCCAACGTTAAAAATCTTACTTTAGATCAGCTGCGGGATATTTTTTCAGGTCAAATCTTAAGATGGAAAGAAGTTGGTGGCAGAGATATTCCGATAGTATTGATTAATCGGGCATCAGGGTCTGGTACGCGCTTGACATTTGAAAAATGCATCATGAATGGTAAACCTCCGCATGTAGCACAAGAGCAAGATTCTTCAGGAATGGTGCGCCAAATTGTAAAGGGTACGCCTGGAGCAATTAGCTATCTAGCTTTTTCTTATATTTCTGGGGATGTAATAAAGTTAAACATCGATGGAATAAAGCCGACAAAGGAAAATGTTGCACAAGGTAAATGGCCGATCTGGTCATATGAGCATATGTATACTAAGGGTGAGCCTAAACCGAAATCTTTAACCAAAGAATTTCTGGATTATGTAACAAGCTTTGATGTTCAAAATACAATAGTGAACAAGCTGGGTTATGTGCCGATGACGGCAATGAAAGTGAAGCGTAATGCAGATGGACAAGTAGTGGAAAAATGAATTTAAAAAACAATTATTGTTATTTAAATTTGAACAATATTGTTCAAATTTGATAAGTGACTATTGAGTTTTTTAATATTGGAGGATTTTTTTGCGTGGAAGGTATAAAAACAGAACTTTTATCTAAATCTAAACGTGCAAGGATGGAGAGTTTTGGCAAATTGATTAGCTTTATTTGCATTTCGTTAATCGTGCTGACTGTAGGGATGATTATTTATTTTGTTGCAAGTAAGGGTTTGGCAACATTCTTTATAGATAAAGTTAATGTTTTTTCTTTTTTATTTGGACTCAACTGGAGTCCTGGACAAACGGACAATTACGGTCAGCCTTTGGTTGGCGCATTACCTATGATTGTTACTTCTTTTTTGGTAACATTTCTATCAGCAATTGTAGCAACGCCATGTGCTTGTGGGGCGGCAGTGTTTATGACTGAGATTTCTCCAAAGCGTGGTGTGAAAATTTTACAACCAGTAATTGAGCTTTTAGTAGGGATTCCCTCTGTTGTTTACGGTTTTATTGGCTTATCTGTAATTGTTCCAACTGTTCGCAGTCTTTTTGGGGGCACTGGCTTTGGCATTTTATCTGGCACATTTGTGTTATTTGTAATGATTCTACCAACGGTTACTTCGATGAGCGTGGATGCTTTAAAAGCGGTTCCTAGGCATTACCGTGAAGCGTCTTTAGCACTTGGCGCAACGCGTACGCAAACGATTTGGCGAGTGTTGTTACGTGCAGCATCTTCTGGCATTTTAACAGCAGTTGTTTTTGGGATGGCGCGTGCTTTTGGTGAAGCTTTGGCGATTCAGATGGTTATTGGGAATGCTGTGGTGATGCCTGATAGTTTGACAACTCCTGCAGCAACACTAACTTCTGTTTTAACAATGGGGATCGGAAATACCGTTATGGGCACGCTGGAGAATAATGTCTTATGGTCACTGGCGCTGTTGCTACTGCTTATGAGCTTAATTTTCAACATCATTATTCGGAGGATTGGAAAGAGAGGATCATTAAAATCATGAATCCAAAAAAGTTAGACCGATTATTTACAGCTGCTCTTTACACTATCTCTTTATTTATTGTAGTGATTTTAGCCTCACTTTTGCTTTATATTTTAGTACGTGGTCTGCCTCATTTATCATTTAATTTTTTAACAAAACCAGCAAAGTCTTATGAAGCCGGCGGTGGGA
>JAIRNX010000126.1 GCA_031257815.1 Lactobacillales bacterium | reverse complement strand
GCAACCAAAAAAGCGGTTGAAGCTTTGTCGACCATCTCAAAAGAAGTTACTTCAAAAGAAGCAATTGCCCAAGTTGCGGCTGTTTCTTCACGTTCTGAAAAAGTTGGGGAATACATTTCTGATGCGATGGAAAAAGTTGGCAACGATGGTGTTATCACGATTGAAGAGTCTAAGGGAATGGAAACGGAACTTGATGTTGTTGAAGGAATGCAGTTTGACCGTGGCTACTTGTCCCAATACATGGTTACTGATACGCAAAAAATGAAAGCAGACTTGGAAAATCCATATATTTTAATTACAGATAAAAAGATTTCTAATATTCAAGATATTTTGCCAATATTGGAACAAGTTCTTCAACAATCTCGTCCATTGTTAATTATTGCGGATGACATCGAGGGCGAAGCGTTGACGACGTTGATTTTGAACAAGATTCGCGGAACATTTAACGTGGTTGCTGTTAAGGCTCCAGGCTTTGGTGATCGCCGGAAGGAAATGCTTGAAGACATTGCTATTCTTACTGGCGGAACAGTTATTACAGAAGATATTGGTTTGGAATTAAAAGCAACAAGCATTGATATGCTAGGAAATGCTAGTAAAGTTACTGTTGACAAAGATAATACAACAATTGTTGAGGGTTCTGGTAAAAAAGAGGCGATTGAAAATCGTATTTCTGTCATTCGCGCACAAATTGCCGAAACAACAAGCGAATTTGACCGTGAAAAGTTACAAGAACGTTTGGCGAAATTGGCTGGTGGTGTAGCGGTGATCAAAGTCGGTGCACCAACAGAAACGGAGCTTAAAGAAATGAAACTTCGGATCGAAGATGCATTAAATGCAACTCGTGCGGCAGTTGAAGAAGGAATTGTTTCCGGTGGTGGAACTGCTTTCATTAACGCTACACGTAAAGTTGCTGAGTTAAAAGAAAGTGGAGATGCGCAAACGGGTATTAATATTGTTTTACGCGCATTAGAAGAGCCGATTCGTCAAATTGCGGAAAATGCTGGTCATGAAGGCTCGGTAATTGTTGATCGTTTAAAGAAAGAAAATGTTGGTGTTGGTTTTAACGCTGCAACTGGTGATTGGGAAAATATGATTGATGCAGGAATTGTTGACCCAACGAAAGTAGCACGTTCTGCACTGCAAAATGCCGCATCTGTTGCTTCATTAATTCTTACAACGGAAGCAGTGGTCGCTTCTAAACCAGAACCACCATCTGCTGCACCCGCTCCAGGAGGAGGCATGCCTGGGGGAATGGATCCATCAATGATGGGTGGATTTTAAATTTTGAGCAGAGGTTAAGCATTAATTAGCTAGCCTTTCATACTACTTATGCCTTTTGTCTGGCTCTGACACATATAAAAACGTTAGAAATTGATTTTCTGATTTCTAACGTTTTTTCACTTATTCGCGAAATTTTTTAATAATGCAGTCATATCATTTATTACTTTTAACCTCATCCATAGAAAATAAATTTTCACCAAATTTTATTTTTAATTCTTGATAACAGCTTTGATAAGTTTTTTTTTATCCAGTAGATACGTTTCTAAACCATTGTAATCTTCCCAAGACATTGGATACGTATTCACTTAAATAATCACCTTTACTTAATCAATTTTTGTAATTTTCATCCATTTATCATGGCCAACTAATCTATCAAGTTTTTCCATTTGATGATCTGGGAATATTTCGCTATAAAGCTTTTTTATATTTTTTTGTTCAAAATCGGTCTTTGAGAAAATATCTATTCTCACAGAAGGAGAACCATTTTGTTCCAAATAATTTTTCAAAGCTTCAGAAGTAGAGTGATTAACATACTTTTTAAAGACTTGTCTAATTTGACGAATAAATTTTGCATATTGATCAGGAATTAAGTTTTGAAGTTGACATTCATTGCCATTTTGATATAACCACTGTGAGAATTTATTAATCTCCAGTTTATTTTCTTCTTTGGTTTTACAATAACTTGCTGAAAATAAATAGTATGATTTCTTATCAATCATAATATTAATTTCTGGTGCGCTTAGCATCCATACAGGGTTAGTATTTAATATCAATCTATCTAAGTCTTGAATGGGATTATCATTTAACTGAATGATTTGGCGTTGAGAGTCATATATCAATAAGTCGATTATGATACTGCCGTTTTTCTTAAGCGTTTTTATTCCAGTTAAATAATCATCCAATAACATATAACGAGCTGTACTCCAATCAAATAAAATTTTATCGAAGTAGTTAAAATACTTTTGGGGTGTTTGAGATAATTTACAATCTATATGAAAATTAATTAATTGTTCTAACTTTTCATTAATTTTATATCCCTCTTTATTAATCTCATCCTTAGTTAACGGTTCCCCTAAAAAAGGGTTTTGGGTATAAATCTCGTATTTGTGATCTTTTAGCAACTTTATTCGACGTAGATATTCATGTTGTTTAAATTTAATTATCTCTTTGCTAAAATTTTTTCCTTTTTTAATTATATTCGAGCTTAATAGACTCCAACCATCATCTTGGCGACAATATAATACAGGCCCGACTATTAAAATTTTTTCTTGAATTGGCAAATTTTAACACCTCATATTAGCTTCTTTGAAATTTATTTTTGTAAAAATCAAGACACATCAAAATTTTTTAGAATATTTATCATTTCTTTATTATCATGAATTTTTTCTAGATAATATCGTATTTCTTCTTAGAACCTGTTAACGATCTCACTATTGATGAATCCCGTTATACAAGTTGTAATCAAGCAAAGCTTGAAACAACTTGTAATAACCCGACAGGTTTTTTTGAGAAATTTTTGTGCATTTCTAGGAAAAAAACGCAGGTTTAGCGGTACTAAATCGAGGCTTTTTGACGAAGAAAGGCAAAAAATTACCAAAAAAGTCGCAATTACGGAGACAAGTTAACAGGTTCTTCTATATTTGCTTTTATAAAATTTTGGATTATATCGGTACAAGTTATTTAAATTTTCTAAATTGATCGATTCGAAGAATTTTGATTTTTGATAAAAAAACTTTAATTGCGCCAAATTTTGCGCATTTAGCAAAATTCGCTTTTTTAATAAACAATTACACAAATCCCTTGCTATTAAGGGATAGAGCGATTTCTTTCATGCATATGATACACTAATCATTTTTATAATACAATAATAAATTAGAAGAAATAGTCGCATTTGCGTGTTAGGATTTATTTAAGCACTTTTTTCTTCGTTTAGCCATTTGCTCCACTTTTGGTAATATATCTTTTTGATTTTTTCAGCAAATTGACACCAAATATCTTTGGTAACAAAAGATGGGAAATAAAAGGCAAATGGTTGATGACGTGTACAATTACTTTGATAGATAGTGAGATCAACTAAATCTTTTGTTTGGGTTTCTACTAATTGAGAACATATGGAGTACAGTCTTATTTTTAAATTTTTTTGTATATATGGATCAAAATCTGAATAAAATTGAAAATAAAGTGGAAGTTTACTTTCAAATAGCACATTATCGATTAATTGATTTAAAAAATA
>JAIRNX010000032.1 GCA_031257815.1 Lactobacillales bacterium | reverse complement strand
CGCAAAGATAGAGGAGTAGTTTTTAGAACGTGTTAACTTGTCTCACTATGGATGAATTGCGTTTATCAAATTGTAATCAAGCAAAGCTTGAAACAATTCGCAAGGAAGGAGGCAGGTTTTTTAATGCTAAAGCTGTGCTTTTAGGTAATGGATTAAAGAAATTTTATTTTCAAAATTTCTTACAAAGTGCGTAAAATTGACATAAATTTCGCCATTATGGAGACAAGTTAACAGGCTCTTACACAATTTGCTCAAATTATCCATGCTTAACTTTTCACAAATTGCTATAATTAGCGAACCTGTAATTAAATCAGCACCAACTTCAGTGGGTTCCTTATCTTCAATAAATTCACCATAACAATTATCAACAAAAATAATAATTTCAGAATTAATTGACTTAACGAATTCACACATTTTTTGAATCTCATTAACCTTAAATGAAAGTCTGCTTGAATAACCTCTAGATCGTTGAATTGCAATAGCTTTTGTTTTTTTCTGTGATTTTTTCCTTAACTGCATTAAAATCAACAGTATTATCTTTGCTTAAAGGAACAAAATCATAACCAATGTTATGCTCTTTAAAAGAACCTATCCCATTTTCAGTAACACCTACAACTTCAAGTGAAGATCGTCTCCTAGACGTAAAACACCAAAAAGAGCAGTAGCAATTGCATATTTTCCTGAGATAATGTGTGGGCGCACTAACTGCTTTAGTTTTAAAAGTACTAGCATAAATATTCTCTAAAGCATCTCTTCCTGGACCATCATAGCCATTTAGCAAAATGAGCGTCAGATAAATGATGCTTGCGAAAAGCATCTAAAACTTTATTTTGATTGCTTAAAGCAATATCCTGAACTTTTTTACGTATACCAGTGATTTTCTCCTCAGTTGCATCAATCAACTTTATTAACTTTTCATTTAAATTTTCACTCCAAAAAATCATACATTATCCTTTTCATTTAACCATTTTTGTACATCATCTTTAATTTTTGCTGAATTGGAACTTGTAGAAAAATCATACCATTGAACATTTACACGATTAGTAAACCAAGTGATCTGTCTTTTAGCATATCTTCTGGAATTGCGTTTTACTAATTTTACGGCTTCTTCTAAAGAAATTTCTCCTTGAAAATAAGGGAAGAACTCTTTGTAACCAATCCCCTGTGCAGCTTGTGTTTGCCCTAGATCAAAAAGCATTTTCGCTTCATCAAGCAAACCGTTTTTTACCATCTCATCAACACGTCTATTGATACGTTCGTATAATAAGCAGCGTTTCATTGTCAGTCCGATCAAATAAACGTCATAAAGCATTTGTCCTTGTTCATTAAAAGACTGCATACTTTCGCCAGTTGCCTCCCAAATTTCTAAAGCACGGATTACTCGGCGCGAATTATTAATGGGAATTTTTTCAGCAGCTTTTTTATCTTTTTCATACAGCATTTGCCAAAGAGCATAACTTCCTTTTTCTTTTAAAAAATTTTCATACTTTTGACGAGAAAATGAAGTTTTTATTTTGCCACCTAGCGAAAAATCTTCTAATAATGCTTGAATATAAAGACCAGTACCACCAACAATCACCGGCAACTTTTGTTTTTTACTCAATTTAGTAATCAAACACCTTCCTTCTTGTTGAAAATCAGCTGCAGAATAATTTTTCTTCGGATCACGAATGTCAATTAAGTGATGTCTGATTTGTCTACGTTCAGCAAGCGTTGCTTTCGCCGTTCCGATATCCAGAGTTTTATATACCTGCAAAGAATCACCACTAATAACCTCGCCATTAAAATTTTGAGCTAACTTGATGCTAAGCGCCGTTTTTCCTGCAGCAGTTGGACCGACAATAACCAGCACTTTTGGCTTACTCATAAAACAACCCCTTGTAATATATTTCAGAACCAATAAAATTCTAACTTCCAACATTTCTATAAATCTCAAAACTACCATCTCTTTGTTTAATCTTTCGATACTGTGGATTTTCCAAGATACAATAAGTCTGTGGAAAGGAACCACATGGGATTGTACTATCAACTTCTGTAGTTTTTCTACGTTAAAATGCTTTTTACCACTAGGCTTATTAGCAAAACTTTTAAAATTGTTATACATTTTTTCATAAGCTAAAAACCTTCAAATTGCGTCAAAAAAAAGCACTCACAAAAAAGAAGCATTTGCGGCAAATAAATCGAGTAGGCGAATAGTCAAATAATGACTATTCGCCCCTCTCACCCCACCGTGCGTACGGTTCTCGTAACGACAAGTTCAATTTTATACTAAACATGTACTTTTAGATAATACTCATCCGCAAAGACTAAACCCTTTTGAGCTAGTCTTTTATTGGTTACACTCGTTGTCATTATCCATGACATTGCTACTCGTGCGTAAGATTTACTCGAGTATCCGCGTTGATAAGCAACGGTTGGGTGAGTGCCTAACTTGATTAACGCAATTCACTTCGCTCCGAGACAAGTTAACAGGTTTTTAGGCCACACATCTTCTCCAAACCATTTTTTCGAAATTTTTTGAAACTCTCCTGTTTTATGTAAACTATCTAGTGCTTTATTAATATTGTTCACTAATTGTTTATCCGTTTTTCTAGCTCCAACAGCAAAATCTTCGCTTTTAAAATTACCTTTAGTAAGATTAAATTTCGCAATCTCACCTGCTTGCTTTAAATAATAATTGGCATAAACATTATCAATCAGTAAGCCGTCGATGCGCCCAGCTTTTAAATCCAAAAAAGCTTCATTGAAATTTTCATATAATACAGTCTCACCTTTAATGTATTGCTTCAATACCTTTGGTTGATCCATAAAAACATCAAAACTTGCGGATCCTCTTTGTGTTCCTAATTTTTGTCCTTTCATTTGCGCAAAAGAAGTAATCTTACTTTCTTTTTTCGTTACCAAAATTTGATCATTCTTCATATATGTCTTTGAAAACAGCTGAGCTTTTTCGCGTTGTTTATTTTTGGAATATCCGTTCCAGATTAAATCAATTGTTTGATTTTCCAGCTCTTGCTCTTTCATATCCCAATCAATCGATTTAAATTCTGCAGTAATGCCATATTTTTTGAAAACGGCTCTGGCCAAATCAATATCAAAGCCAACTAACTTTTTACTTTTATCACGAAAACCCATGGGAACAAAAGTATCATCAACGCCAATCACTATCTTTTTCTCTTCTTTGATACGCAACCATTGATCATTTTGTGAAGAGCTTTTCCCATTAGAACAACCGACTAAGAAAACAACAAATAAACAACAAAATAAACTTAAAATTGCACGTTTCATCTAAGTTTCCTCCCTGACTAAACTTCAATCATTTGATCACTAATATTTTTAGCAAAGTTTAAATCATGTGTTACCACAATTTGTGTTATGCCTAAGTCCTTCATACTAACAATCAACTCTTCCACTTGTCTTCGTAACTCCGGATCAAGCGCGGAAGTTGGCTCATCATATGCTAAAATCCGCGGTTTCATTGCTAATGCTCGCGTAAGAGCAACTCTTTGCTTTTGTCCACCGGAAAGCTGGTAAGGATACAAAGCCTCCTTATCAGCTAATTCCAAACGCTTTAGCAACCCCCTAGCAGACTGCTCAGCATCTTTTTTATTTTTTTTCAGCACTTGAATCGGCGCCAAAGTAATATTTTCTAAAACAGATAAATGAGGGAACAGCTGAAAATCTTGAAAAACCACCCCCATAATCTGCTCCTCTTCTTCCATATCAAGCACTTTTCCATCTAACAAAACCTCTCCAGCATCCATGCGTTCAATACCCGCAAGCATCCGCAAAAGCGTTGTCTTTCCACCACCGGAAGGCCCCGCAATTGTCACAATCGAGTGTTCTTTAATTTGCAAGTTTAATCGATCAAACAACACCTTATCGCCAAATTTTTTGCTCAAATTCCGAATCTCAAACATATGTCTCTCCCTTAGAACCTGTTAACTTGTCTCCATAATGGCGAAATTTATGTCAATTTTTCGCACTTCGTTGTTAAAAAGCCTCGAAATAGCCCCACTATTTTTACGTTTTTTGACAGAAAACTTCCTAAGGTCGTTTTCCTTTATCCGACACCTGAAAGCCGTGCTTTCAGCCTAGAATTGCGTAAAAATTTTCCAAAAATTTCATCCATAGAGAGACAAGTTAACAGGTTCTTACCGATAATAAGAATAATAACTTTCAATTTTTTTCGCTAACAGAGTTAATAGACCAATCAAAATTAAATAAATCACACCAACTGCTACCATCGGCAATAATGTCACATCTCGACTCATGGCAATCTTTCCAGCCTGAAGCAAGTCACCCAAGCCAATTACATAAATCAATGAACTATCTTTCACCAAATTCACAACTTCATTTCCAATGGATGGCAAAACAACCTTAAAAACTTGAGGGAAAATCACTTTTTGTATCGTCTGTATCTTGGATAATCGTAATACTTTGGCTGCTTCATACTGCCCAGTCGGAATCGACTGAATGCCGCCGCGAAAAATTTCCGCAAAATACGCTGCATAGTTTAAAATAAAAGCAAACAAGGCTGCCTCATAACGATCAAAGGTCACACCAACCATCGGCAAACCATAAAAAACAAAAATCAACTGCAAAAGCAATGGCGTACCACGCATTAGCCAAACATAAATATTTAAAAGAAAATGAAGAGGAGTTACTTTTGAACGAAGACCAAATGAAACTAAAATTCCTAACGGTAGCGAACCTATCATCGTGAAAAAGAAAATCTTCAACGTCATCACTAAACCGCTTAATAATGCGGGGGCAATTTCTAAAAAGTAATCCATAAAAATATTCCTCCTTAAATCAAGTAGAGGGAAGGAAATTTAATCCCTTCGCCCCACTCTCATACCACCCGTACGGTTTTCGTAACGGTAAGTTCAATAATTTGAGTGAAAGTACTGGTGTTGCTTGACTATATCTCAATAACCAAGTGATGCCAGTATTTTGTCTCTTAGAACCTGTTAACTTGTCTCCATTATGGAGACAAGTTAACAGGTTCTAAGACCTCCGAAGGTTCGAGTAAGCACTTTCCTCCCATGTAACTGCTTGATTTACTGTATAGGTTTCGGGCAGTATTGGACTTTCAGTTTGTTTGGCAACTTTATTCAACCTATATTCAGCCTTATATCAAGTTTTGTATCGGCCAGTTCAAAAGTTTGCGAAAGGCCTTCCTTCAACCCATACCTCACGATACTAGCCTTGTCCTAAGCGAACTCTCACCGCCTAATTCTCATCCCTGCAGGGCGCCACCAAGAAGATGATCCCAGCGCCACCAAAGAAGCCAACTACTAATCCTATTAGCCTTGCTTTGATGTTTTGCTTTGCTGTATGTTGAATTTTTAACACGCCATCTCGCTTAACTTCTGGATGTTGCTTTTGAATAACTTTACTAGCTTGCTGCACAATTTTTTGTGCTACATTTTTATTTTTAGATTTAAACACGACCGCAAAATGCACTTGATCGCTTTTCATTAAGACTTT
>JAIRNX010000160.1 GCA_031257815.1 Lactobacillales bacterium | reverse complement strand
AAAAATTATTGCCTTTACTGGCACAAAAGGCAAAACCACTTCTGCTTATTTTGTAAAAGGGATTTTAGATGAAATCACTAAACAAAAAACAGCTCTTTTTTCCACAATGAAGACAACTCTTGATGGAAAAAATTATTTTAAATCTGCATTAACCACTCCTGAGTCCTTGGATCTTTATGAAATGATGAGCCGAGTAGTGGATTATGGCATGACACATCTTGTTATGGAAGTTTCCTCACAAGCGTATAAAATGAAACGCGTTTATGGTTTAACATTTGATGTAGGAGTTTTCTTAAATATTTCTCCAGATCACATTGGGCCCATTGAGCATCCTTATTTTGAAGATTATCTTTATTGCAAACGTCAACTTCTTCACAATTCCAAGCAAGTAGTTTTAAATCAAAATGTCTCTTATTTTGCTTTGTTGTTAGAAGAAAGTAAAGAAAGCGGTGCTCCTATCCATATTTATGGAACATCAAATTCTGGTACGGACTATTTTGTAGAAGAAATTGTCACAAATCCTTTAGCGCTTAATGTTTGTACGGGAGAGTTGAGCAAAAACAATAGTTTAGCTGGGCAATATACTCTGAGACTAGCCGGTGATTTTAATAAAGAAAATGCTTTAGCTGCTATAACCGCGTCTTCCTTATTAGGGGCAGGCAAAAGTGCAGCACAAAAAGCTTTAGCAAAGATTACGGTGCCAGGACGTATGGAAATTTTAGTTCAAAAAAATGGCGCGCATATTTATGTGGATTATGCGCATAATAAAATTAGCCTTGAAGCATTATTAAAGTTTGTAAAAAATCAGCATCAAGGAACACTAATTGTTGTGCTCGGCAGCCCTGGTAGTAAAGGTCTATCTAGACGTCAAGACTTTGGTGAAGTGTTGGCACAATTTGCCGACATTGCTGTTTTAACAGCGGATGATCCTGATTTTGAAGATCCTGTAGAAATTGCGCGTGAAATTACTTACAATATTACTTCACAAAGAGTAAAAGTAGAGATTTTGTCAGATCGTACGCAAGCAATAAATCATGCACTGTCTTTAACAAAATCAGCAAATGATGCGGTTATTCTTGCAGGCAAAGGTGCGGATTGTTATCAAATTGTACAAGGTGCAAAAGTGCCTTATAAAGGAGATTTAGCAATTGCCCAAAAATTTATTAATTGAAAATTAAATTACTACTCTTGCAAATACTCTCCAAGGTAATACAAAGGTATTTTATTTAGTGTGCTAAGAGTCTGTTAACGATCTCCATAATTGCGAATTTTTTGGAAATTTTGTACCTTTTGTTGTCAAAAAGCCTCGAAATAGCACCACTATTTCTACGTTTTTTTCCTAAAAATGCACAAAAATTTCTCAAAAAGACCTGTCGAGTTATTACAAGTTGTTTCAAGCTTTGCTTGATTACAACTTGTATAACGGGATCCATCAATAGAGAGACAAGTTAACAGACTCTTAGCGAATGAAAATTTTTAATAATTTTTTGTTAAATCCAAATCACAAACTACAACATTCAAAGCAAATTGGCATTGACAAACTTTTCTCATGGTTTTATAATAAATATGTAATTAACTTTTCTTTATATTTTTTCTTTTGTAAAAGGAGAAAATGATGAAATCTAAAATTAAAATTGCAATAAACATCATATCCTTAATGGAAATTGCGGGAACTCTCTTTCTTTGTATTTATTTTTTTCGTCTAGGAATTTTTAATAATCCTGAAATTTTAAAAAATATTTTAAGCGAACAAGTATATTGGGGACCTTTAATTTTTATTGTCCTTCAGTTAATTCAGGTAGTTATTCCGATTATTCCTGGTGGTGTTAGTGTTGCTGCAGGTGTCTTGATTTTTGGACCTTTTTGGGGCTTTGTTTACAATTACATCGGAATTATTATCGGCTCTTTCCTTCTCTTCTTTTTAGGTAGAACTTACGGAAAACCCTTTGTTCAAACATTTATTAGTGAAAAAACATTTAATAAATATATCGGCAAATTAGATGACAATAAAAAATGGGATGCCTTATTTACAATTTTAATTTTCTCGCCTATTGCGCCTGACGATGCATTAGTTTTGATGAGTAGTTTAACAAAAATGAAATTCAGCAAATTTGCTTTAATTATACTACTAGGAAAACCATTTGCCATTTTCATCTATAGTTTTGGTTTAGTTCATCTTGGACAATTTTTAATTAATCTTTTGCACTAGATAATCGTTGTAATACCCACTTTTACACCTTTATAAAATATTTATTCATACTCTTTTCTGTAAATATTCGATATATTTCTTCATTCCTTCACTAACAGTATTTTTCGGTTTATATCCGACCTCTTGCAATTTGGAAATATCCGCAAAGGACTCTTTAATATCGCCAAGTCGTGCCTCTTTATAAATAATTGGTAATTTAATCCCAAAATGGTTTTCAATAATACGAATTAACTTTAACAAAGTTGTCGCTTGTCCAATCCCCACATTATAAACTTCACCAAAGGTAGCTGAACTTTTAGCAACCAACAATAAAGCTTGGATTACATCTTCAACAAAAACAAAATCTCTTGATTGCTGACCATCTCCAAATAAAGTAAACTTCGCATCCAAATTTCCTTTTAATTTATCAAAACAGTCCATCATAATGGAAATAACCCCTGAATAAGGCGAAGATGGATTTTGCTTTGGACCATAAACATTAAAAAAACGCACAGCTGAAGCGGGTACTTCATATAAATTGTTGTACACTAAAACAAATTTTTCTGCAGCAAATTTATCAATGGCATAAGGAGTTAACGGGCGAATCACTGATTCTTCTTGCTTTGGCAGTGTCCCTTCATCGCCATAAACAGCGGCCGATGATGAAAAAACAAAACGTTTGAACATTTTTTGATACTTTTTAGTAAGCTCAAGCAAGTGAAAAACAGCATCAAAATTCACCTGATGCGTTTGAACAGGATTTTTCACAGAATCTGCGACAGAAGCAATCGCTGCCAAATGAAAAATATAATCAAACTCTTTTTCTTTAAACAAATTTCTCATCAAAGTGACATCTATAACACTGCCTTTAATAAATTCAATATTTGCAGATAAATCTAAATTTTCCATCTTACCCATCGATAAGTCGTCAACCACCACTACATGATTTTCTTTAGCTAAAAAATTAGTTAAATTGGAACCAATAAAACCAGCACCACCGGTTACCAAATAATTTGCCATACAACCTACCTTATCAATATTTTTAACAATTATGTTTACTCAATTCCAAAAATTTCAAGCATTTCATCATCTTCCATTGTCCGACTTGTTTTTTTCTCGGAATTTTTAATCATATCTTGCACTTTATCTTCTACCGTTTTTGCCAACAACTCTTTGAAATCAATTCCTCGCAAAGTAAAGAAAAGCAAAGGTTCTAAATCCAAGCGTGCACCCACCCCGTATAATACAGCTGAAATATGTTTGCACATCTCTGCATAATCATAACAATCACAATTCATTTGAATTTCATCCGAATTTGGAAAAAGTCCTTCCCCTTTTTGCAAAAAATTCTCTTTTAATTCCTTTGGAAAAACTCCCGAAAGCAATTTCTCCATACTTTCAATTTGATGACTGCATTTTTTTAAAATCTTCTGCCATTTTTTTGGTGAAAATTTTGCAATTTCAATTTTAATATTATAAATTTCTCCTGAAGAACCATACACCAAACCCGAAACTTGACACTCTTTTATCTGCAAATCAAGCACGAAACCGTTTTTAACATAAGAACGCCCTCTGCCGATTCGATTGGAATAATCAGCATAACTAGCAAGATTTTTATTCCAAGAGCTTCCCCAAAAAGTTTTTGCAATAGCCTTTCCTTCAACAATGACCGGTTTAAGTTTAGAATTTTCCTTTTGCATTTTTTTTAATTTTTTCAGCGCCCGCTCCTTTTTCTTAGCAACAGGCACATATTCCGAGTAACCCCACCACATATCAAACCTACAATTTAAAAAGATTTAATAACTCTTTGTTATCCATCTCAGTTAACCAGCTCTCAGTACTTGCAGCGATAATAT
>JAIRNX010000100.1 GCA_031257815.1 Lactobacillales bacterium | reverse complement strand
ATATAATGCAAATACTCTTCATAATTAGTATGCCAAGTATGAACAATCGGAATTTTCAAACGTTGAGCGATCATTTTCCCCAGCATACCTACTCCAAACTCTGTATGCGTATGAATAATATTATGATCCAGTTTACGAGCTATGCGATATGTTTCAACCATGCCTCTGACCATAACTCTCCGATCCTTAAAAGAAATAAAAGGCACACTTGGTAAACGAATAATTCTTTTTTCTGCTCTTTCATTTGCATGAGGGTCTGTGGTTGTAAAAATATAGACCGTATGGCCAAATTTTTCTAATTCATTTTTTAACGTATAAATAGATGTGGCAACGCCACTAACTTGTGGAAAGTAAGTATCTGTAAAAAAACCAATTTTCATAACTTTCCCCTCAATTCAAAAAAAACTTAGAACCTGTTAACTTGTCTCGAAGCGATGAATAATCCCGTTACACAGCTTACAAACCAAGCAGAGCTTGGGAGATGCAAGTAACCCGACAAGTTTTTGGCTCTTTTTTCATACTTTTTCGTTAAAAAACCTGCCCTCTTCCTTACGATTTGTTCAAGTTTTACTTGATTACAAATCGTAAGGAACGGGAGCCTAGATCTTAGAACCAATGCGCAGCTTTCCTGCGTTTTTTGACAGAAAACTACTCTCAGTAGTTTTCCTTTATCCAACACCTAAAAGCCGTGCGCCAGCCTCAAATTGTGAAAAAAGAGCTCAAAAATTCACTTCGCTAGAGACAAGTTAACAGGTTCTTATAAAAATTTTGCCAAATTTTGCATAAAGCTTTTTCAGAATACTGCTTAGAAACCTCCTCTGCCTTTTTTTGATATTCTATCAATATTTCTTTTTTATTTAATATCTCTTTTAACTTTTTATTCATATCCTTCAAATTTTGAGCAGGAAGATACTTACTTTCAAGGATATGATGATATAAGTCCAAATTACGAAGCATCACCGGTGTTTTGGTACTTGCTGCTTCTAAAATACTCATTGGAAATAGCTCATTAAAACTAGGCAGTAAAAACAAATCCGCAAGATTATAATATTTCATCATCTCTTCACGCGAAATGATACCGGTAAATAAAAGATTTTTTGGCGGATGCTTAACCATTTCTTGGTAGCGATCAAATCCATCTGTTATCTTACCAAATGAAAATCCGCCAGCCCAAATAAATTGCACATCTAAATTTTTCTTTGCCAATGCAATAAAATCATCAATTCCTTTGCGTTTTTGGATTTGGCCAGCACCTAAAACAATAAATTTATCTTGAGCAATTTTCAATTGGTCTTTAAACCTATTTTTCTCATCAATTGGTAGTTCATACCATTTCTCTTTGGAGACAAAATTAGGAATATATGTCACTTTTTTACGATCAAGTCCGTACGTTTTCAATTTATCAATAAAGTCCGGATTTACAACCACCAAATGATCCATTCTCTTATAAAAAGAAATCACATATCTTTTAAAAATGGCAAATATAAGCTTTGGCAACCTAATCGAACCATCCAATGTTTCCGGTAAAAAATGTACATAGCCCACTTTAATGCCGGTGTAAAATCTAAAAAAAGTAGAAAAATAATAAATTAGATCAATGGTATGATAGTGAGTAATATCTGATTTTTTCCACGAATTTATTTTTATTATAAAAGAGTTACTTGCATATTTTTTAAGCATTTTTATAAGTTCAAGATAAGCACTACCCACACCTTGAGCTGCAACTTTATCTGCTGAGCTTAACATATTTAAAGTAAGCACGCTTTCCTCCTGTTAGATAATTTTATCCACAACGCTGTAACGCTATTGTAAAAATTATGTTTTGCATATGCAACTTTTTTTTGCTAACCTGTAAATGTTGTTTGATTAGTTATAGTAATTAACTGTCGATGAAATAGAAAGGAAAGGTTCGATGAAGAAAAAGGTCGTTACTGCACTTACTGTTTTAACAATAATAGGAGAAACACTGGTAAATGTTCCAAATATTGCTTTTGCCGTTGATGAAATTGAAGCAAAAGATAAAAAAATCAATGAATTAAGTGCTCAAGAAAGTGAGATGGAGCGTAATATTCAAGTTGTAGAAAGACAGATTGCAGATCTGGAAGCAGAAGTTGATCGCTTGCAAGGCGAATTAGAAGATGCCCAAAGAGACTTGGACCGATTAGAAAGAGAAATGAATGAGTTAAATGATCGAATTAATAAGCGGCATAAGCGCATAGAAAAAAACGCACGTGCTCTTCAACTAAACAAAAATGGTGTTTGGTTAAATTATTTAAAAGTTGTTTTTGATAAAAAATCCAATTGGGGACAAAAAATTAGCGCTTTAACTTCTATTAGCAGAGTAATGTCTAATCAAAAAGGATTAATCGAACAACAAGAAAGAGACTACACAACCCTTCAAAATAAAGAAGTAATGGCAAATGAAAGAATTGTTTTAATTAAAGGAAATATGTCAGAGATCAACAGAGCTAGAGAAGAACTAGAACGATTGCAAGCAGATTTAGAAGTTCAAAAACTAGAATTAGCCGCTCGCAGAACTTCTGCAGAAGATGAAAAGGGTGTCTTGATTGCAAAAAAAGAAGCGGCACAAGCAGCTCAAAGAGAAGTAGCCGAACGACAAAAAAGAGTATTATCTGAGGAACGTGAACGTGCTGCTGCAGCACAGCAAAACGTAACTGTTACTCCACAAAGTACTTCAGGAAGCCAACGTAGACCTGCTTTTACTGTTATTCCAACTTTATCAACCAGCAGTGGTAGCGGTTATTCAGATGGTATGCAATGTACAGATTATGCAACAGCTAAAACAGGAATTGGCGGTCTGGGTAATGCTGCAGAGTGGGTAAATAATGCTCAAAATAAGGGATATGATGTCAGTAAAACAGCCCAACCAGGAGATGTTGCTGTTTTCGCTCCAAGGCAAGCTGGAGCAAGTTCTTACGGGCATGTTGCAGTTGTGGACGTTGTAAATCCAGATGGCAGTATTGGTATATCAGAAACCAACTATAATGGTGGTTTTAACAAAAGAACGATTTCCCAGGAATCTGCGAGTGGATATGTTTCTCGCAAATAAGATAAGTCAAACCAGGCAAGGTTACTGCCTGGTTTTTTTACTATTAAAATAAATTTAAAAAAAAAAATAAGAATCAAAAAGCTAAGGTTAGTTTTCCTTGCATTTTTGATTCTTATTTTTTAATCTTAATGTAATAAGCTAGCTACAAAAAAGTCAATCGCAAAATAAAAAGCACAGAAAAGAAAGGTATGATACCCCAATGAAAAAAAGCACACCAAAAAAAGGAATAAAAAAATTTAGTCTCAAATTTCTGTCTGATTTGGCATTCGCACCTCATAAGAAATATTCTTAGAACTTGTCTACTATCTCTCTATAGATGAAATCCCGTTATACATATTGTAATCAAGCAAGCTCATAACAATTTTGTAAACCTGCCAGGTTTTTGGGAAAATTTTTATGCAATTTTAGGCTAAAAGCACAGCTTTTAGGTAATGGATAAAAGAAAACGAAGTTTTTTATCACCGTAAACGCAGAAAAGCTGCGC
>JAIRNX010000138.1 GCA_031257815.1 Lactobacillales bacterium | reverse complement strand
GTATTCAGCTATTTAATTCTGTTTTTTTATTGTTGATTACTATGCTGATTAGCTTCCCGTTGTCTTTGGGAGCAGGTATTTATTTAGCTGAATATGCTCCCAAAAATCGGCTAACAGAGGTTATTCGAACAACGATTGAAATTTTATCGTCTTTGCCTTCAGTGGTAGTTGGCTTATGTGGGTCTTTACGTTTTGTGGTGAAAATGGGCTAGGGATTTTCTATTTTTTCAGGTGCTCTAGCATTGACGGTGTTTAATTTGCCGCTGATGACGAGAAATGTTGAAGAGTCTTTGCGCTCAGTGCATTTTACGCAGCGCGAAGCGGGACTTTCTTTGGGATTATCGCGTTGGGAAACGGTATTATATGTAGTAGTACCAGAGAGTTTGCCAGAAATGATTACGGGTGTGATTTTATCTTCAGGTCGAATTTTTGGTGAAGCCGCCGCGTTAATTTACACAGCAGGGCAATCTGCACCAGCTTTGAATTGGTCAAACTGGAATCCTTTGAGTATCTCTTCGCCGAGTAGTATTTTTCGGCAGGCTGAAACGCTGGCAGTTCATATATGGAAGGTGAACTCTGAAGCTATTACACCAGACGGAGATATTGTATCTGCAGGAGCTTCAGCAGTCTTGATTTTGGTTGTTTTATTTTTTAATTTTGGCGCCCGTTTTGTAGGAAAACGTCTGCATAAAAAGTTGACTTCAGCGTAGGAGGCCTTACGTGGTAGATTATAATTGGCATAAGCGCAATATTATCTCTCTTTTTCAACAGGAAAAAGAAGTTGTCCTTTATACAAAAGATCTTCATATTTTCTACGGTGAAAATGAATCAGTCAAAGGTGTTTCTTTAGAGTTTGAAAAAAATAAAATTACATCATTGATTGGTCCATCAGGTAGTGGTAAATCAACTTATCTGCGCTCACTTAATCGCATGAATGATAATATTGCGATTGCTAGCGTTAAGGGGCAGGTTTTTTATAAAGATGTGGATATCAATAGCAAAAAAGTGGATGTTTATGCGATGCGTAAGCATATTGGCATGGTGTTTCAGCGTCCCAATCCTTTTTCCAAATCCATTCGGAAAAATATTACTTTTGCGCTGGAGCGTTTTGGTTTAAAAGACAAGCAAAAGTTGGATGAGATTGTTAAGACGAGTCTGAAAAAAGCTGCTTTATGGGATCAAGTTAAGGGTGAGCTTGAAAATTCCGCTTTAGCTTTATCTGGTGGTCAGCAGCAGCGTCTGTGCATTGCGCGCTCAATTGCTATGCAGCCAGATATTTTACTACTTGATGAACCAGCATCTGCTCTAGATCCGATTTCTACATCGATTGTTGAAAAGACTTTGCTGGATTTAAAAAAGGATTATACGATTATTATCGTCACGCATAATATGCAGCAAGCTGCACGAATTAGTGACTATACAGCCTTTTTTTATGCTGGCGAGGTTATTGAATATGACCAAACCAAGAAAATTTTTACCAGACCAAAGATTAAGGCAACAGAAGACTATGTATCAGGGCATTTTGGTTAAAGATAATTGTTGCATATCGATTTAGAACCTGTTAACTACTCTTGTGAAATGAATTGCGTTTATCAAATTGTTTCAAACTTTGCTTGGTTTGCAAGCTGTGTAACGGGACTATTTATCACTTCAAGACAAGTTAACGCGTTCTTAGGAGGAAATCACTTGCATGAAAAAGGCAGCAACGATTATTAGTGTGCGGGATTTGAATTTATATTATGGCAAAAAACGCTCCTTAAAATCGATCTCTTTAAATTTTTATAAAAATGAAATTACGGCTTTGATTGGTCCATCAGGCAGTGGTAAGTCAACTTTACTGCGTTCAATTAATCGCATGAATGATTTGGTGCCAGATGTAACGATCACGGGCTCGATCTTTTATAACGGGCAAGATATCTATGGACCTAGAGTTGATACAGTTAATCTTCGTAAGGAGATCGGTATGGTTTTTCAGCAGCCAAACCCTTTTCCGTTTTCAATTTATGAAAATGTTATCTACGGTTTGCGTTTAAAAGGAATTCGCGATAAGAAAGTGTTAAGCGAGGCTGTGGAAAAAAGTTTAAAAGATGTAGGCATTTGGAACGATGTAAAAGATAAGTTACAACAAAATGCTTTGGGGTTGTCTGGTGGAGAGCAGCAGCGCCTTTGTATTGCTCGAGTGTTAGCAGTAGATTCGGAAGTTATTTTATTGGATGAGCCAACTTCAGCACTTGATCCGATATCTTCAGGAAAGATTGAAAATTTATTATTGGAGCTTAAAAATCGCTATACATTGATTATTGTGACTCATAATATGCAACAAGCTTCGCGCATTTCTAATCGAACAGCTTATTTTTTGGATGGTAAGTTAACGGAGTATGATAAAACGAAAAGGATTTTTATGACTCCGCAAAAGCAAGAAACTGAAGATTATATAACAGGAAAATTTGGGTAGAAAAGATTTTTTATTAATAATATGGTAAAATTATTTATTGATAAGTATTTTTTGTAATGGAGGTATAAAAGGAGCGATACATATGTTACGCAGCCAATTTGAACAACAGCTGATTAAGTTACATCGTCAGTTTTATGATATGGGAAATCAAGTTTCTGAAGCAATAAACAAAGCAGTGACTTCGTTTATTAAGCATGATCACAAACTTGCCCAAAAAGTTATTGATCATGATTTTGATATAAATGAATTGGAAATTAAACTTGAGCAAAAATCTTTTGAGTTGATTGCTTTACAGCAACCAGTAACTACTGATTTGCGTGTGATTATCACAATTATGAAGGCAAGTGGTGATTTGGAGCATATGGGAGATCATGCGGTTTCGATTGCCAAGTCAACTATTCAGGTTAAGGGAGAAACACGGATTTTAAAAATTGAAAACGAAATTTCTAAGATGAGCATGCAAGTGCAAAGAATGATGGATGCTGTATTAACGGCCTATATTGAACATGATGCAAAACAAGCAGAAGAGATTTCTCGGTGGGATAAAGTAGTTAATAACTATGATAGCAGCATCTATGATCAGTCAATCTATGAAATGCAAGAAAATCCTGATACAAGTGTATCTGGGAATGATTATTTATAGGTGGCT
>JAIRNX010000082.1 GCA_031257815.1 Lactobacillales bacterium | reverse complement strand
CAATGAAACATCTACATTTGGTTTACGAAAAAATGGAAGTTGAAAAAGCAGAAAAGTAACAATGGTTATTGCCAGATAATAAAAAACCATAACTTGAATAGAACTTAAGTGTTGGTTGGAAAATTTTTGAAAAGCACTAAGCTTTCTTAAAATATGCATGACAAAGACCTCTGATATAAATAATACTCATTATATCATATCGATCGTTTGCCAGCTTATTTAATTAAAAAGATCGTGATTGTCAAAATGCCGATAAAATAACTTGTCTAAGTATCGCGTTTATATTGAGCATGTGAATCGTCGAATAAAGAGGTTTAAAATCTTACAACAACGCTATCGTAATAAGCAGAGAAAACATCTTTTGCGTGTGTCTCTTATTTCAGGGGATCTATAACTTTGAACTAATGTTTTAGGACAGGTTTATTCATTTGATTAGCTTGAAAAATATTTTTGAATAATTTAAACAATGCCGGATGCAGGGCTTGAACCTGTGACCTACGCGTTACGAGTGCGTTGCTCTACCAACTGAGCTAATCCGGCTTATTAATTTTATTTTGCCAATACAACCTACTCTTCAATAAAGTCATGAACAGCTTTTAAAAGGTCATTTTTTAAAGCATAAGATTTTGGTTGAAAAGCGTCAATACTAAGCAGCGCTTCTTTTATACTGCCTTTGGCTTCATAAATAAGTCCAAGTTCAAAAAGTTTTGTGACAAGTTCCGCTTGATGATTGTCATTATGTTCGCCAAATTCCATCTTTCGCGGCATCGCAATCACTTTTTTCCCTAGATGAATTGCTTTAAATAAAATTCCCGCCCCACCATGAGTAATAATTACGCGAGCCTGATGCATCAATTTTTCATATTCTTGGCCAGTAAAATAAGTTTGTGTTGTTATCAACTTAGAAAAAAAAGGCGTATAACCAGTTTGAGCATACACTTCTTCTTTTAAACCAAGATCCTGAATTGCTTCTTCTGTTTCATTTAAAATGCGCCAAAAAGGACTATCTTGCGTCCCGACTAGTACAAAGATCATCATTTCCCCTTATAATAACTGTCCATGATACTCAGCATCTTGATAAACTTTAAGCATCTCTTCCCATTGTACAAATAACTTATCAACTTTTTTTTCAATTAAACGACCTGCCATCGAAGTTGATTTAACACGTGCAATGGATTCAATAAATAAAGTTTTTCTTTTAAAAAAATGAGCCAAAAAAATCATCGGAACACACGTATGAGCTCCAGTGGTAATGACTACATCAGGACGAAAAGTAAGAAATAACCAAAACGATTTTAAAATATTCCAACTAAATATAAAAAGGTAAGAAAAAAGATGCTTACGCGTGCCAAATTTTAAATATTTAATAGGGATTGGCAATTTTAAATTTTGAGTGGTTTCATTTTTTTCAGTTACCAATAAGCTGTTATACTTTGGAAATAAAGCTTGTAATTTTAACAACTCTTCTAAATGGCCACCAGTTGAACTGATAAATATAACTCGTTTCATTGATAAGATCCTTAATTTATTTCGTTAAAACCGCATTGATCACATTATATTCAAGCAAGCTTTAACTTATCAACAATGCCCATATCCGTTGTTAATAATTGATACTGAACAATAATATAATCTTCACGTTTGCGATCTAGCATAACTGTTGTAATGTTAATTTCATTTTGTGTTGATTTATACGTAGTTTATCTAACTTTTGTTAGTTTGTGAAGTGGTATATTGCAAGCAGCTCTATATTTTTAGAACCTGTTTACGACAGTTTAATAATTTCCCAGATAAAAAAGGTGTTAAACTGCTGATATTCACTCATTAAAATTAGAAAATTTTACAATTTAAGCGAAATATAGTATATTTAAAAACATGAGACTTGCTCATATATTACGGCAATCCGCTCAAGGACAACAACTTTATTGATTGTTTTGGAATAAGGAGAAGTAATTATGAATTCATTAATTGAAAGTTTAACACAAGAACAATTACGTACAGATATCCCGTCATTTAATCCAGGAGATACAATTCGTGTACATGCAAAAGTTGTTGAAGGTAACCGTGAACGTATTCAGATTTTTGAAGGCGTGGTTATTAAACGCCGTGGATATGGTGTTAGCGAAACATATACCGTTCGTAAAATTTCAAACGGTGTCGGAGTTGAACGTACTTTTCCCGTACATACGCCACGTGTAGCTAAAATTGAAGTGATTCGCCATGGTAAAGTGCGTCGTGCAAAACTTTATTATCTGCGTGCATTACATGGAAAAGCTGCGCGTATTAAAGAAATTCGTCGTTAAATTTTATTTATATTCTATCGATTTCAACTGAAATTTAACCCTATCGATTTAATATGTTAAATTTTCAGGAAAACTTAAGAAACTTATTTGCAGAACTTGAAAAAAAGGTTGACCCATCTTTTTGGGAACAACCTTTTTTATTGATTTGTTAAAAATATAAAAGCGGGAAAATTTCTCTACATGAGTAGCAATTTTAAAGATAAAAATATCTTTAATCGATGAAGATTTTAAAAAAATGGGTAAAAAATTACCCTTCAATTCTTTTTCTTTTAAAAAATGATAAAGTAAATATATAACAATTAGAAAATAATAAATAAAAATTATTAAGTTATTATTTAGAATTTTTTTGGGGGGGAATGTGATAAATTGAAAAAGAAGTTTAAAAAGATTATTTTAGCAATCATGATGACTTTAGGAATGGCTACAATAGTGACAAACACAGTTTATGCAAACTGGCAAACAAAGCGTGTAGTACGATTACCTAGCTATAATTCTTGTACGTTGGATGATGGCGGTGAAAACGCTATCCCTTCTGTAAATCATACTTTTCCATTACCTGAGTTCCCTGGGGTACCTGAATATGGCAGCAGAAGTTATCCTAATGTAGTTCGCGTAAATACATATCATGATATTTATAGCTCACTAAACAGTGCTTTTTATATGAAAATTCCATTAAATGATGAAATGCGTAATAACGCGAGTTCTGGTTTAGGGGTTGACCTAGCTGGAGTGCAAGACCTCATCGTTGTAATCCAAAGCAATTTTGGTGTTAATGGTGCTAATGTGGGACTTCAACCACAGTGGGTATTTGCTGACCATGTTCCTGAAATGGGAATTCCGCCCGGAACAGTTCAAGACGAACATACTTCTCATACTCAATTTAACTTATTTGCTAATATAAATATGGATGCAAGAGTTTTCGGTTCAGGTAATGGCGTTGTTTCCAACCCTATTCGTTACGATCAAGAAACAGTCAGTTCGCATGATACATTATACCGCATAACAAATACTGTTAATGGCCGATTTGTACAAAACCTTTGGGCTCCAACATTATCTCCTGATAATCTTCATCTTGGTTTTAACAATGATAATCAATGTCGCGCAATTTTATCTTATGTTGATTTTAATGCAGGATGGCTTGGTGGTGATATTAATAACGTTCAAATTGAAGCTCAAGCTATTCCCAAACAACTTACGCTAAATATATTAATCCCTAATGTTGATCCTCATAGTGGTTGGAATGAATTTGTTCGTATGGTAAATCGTGGTCATGCAATTGCCAATATCCTTCTTAATATGTATGGACAACATTACATTTCAAGAGAAGTTATGCATTATTTATTAGGATTTAATGAGGCTGTGCTTAATTCGGTTCTAGACATACCAACAACTCCGATAATTCCTGCTCCTTTGCGTGGTGCTGGGGGAGGAGGACATATAGATTCACCATTAACAGAGCGTGAAAAAATTGTAAGAATTAAAGAATGGTTTAGAAACTCAGGATATACATATGAGCTAAATCAACACAATCCTGATATATTGGTCAATACGCGCCGTGGGAACTGTGTAGCCTTTGCTGCCCTTTTTCAAAAAAAAGCAACTGATATAGGATTGCAATCAAGAATAATGGGAACTTCAACACACGCTTATAATTTAGTAAAAATCGATAATCGATGGTATATTTTTGATTGGTGTAGCTTTACCTGTAATTACACCGAAAATTACAGACGTTTAATCACAATGCAGCCAGGACATGAAGAAGGAATAAAACAACAATTAAATAGAGAGTTTTGTAAATTTCTTGGCTTTAATTTTCCTACAGCAGATGCAAATTTGGGAAATACATCTGAAAGATACTATACACCAGCCAGCTTATGCACATGTAGACCAGATGGTACTTGTTATGGAACATTACCAGTTCAAAATAATCTTTTTAGAACGCTTTGTCCTCAAATATTTGACTGGGATGCAGCCGAAGCTCCTCATCCTGCTGTTATAGATCCTAATATAACTGCACCTCTGATCATTGCTGATCCAGCGCCGGTTGTTAACCCAGTACCAATAGTTAACCCAGCACCAATAGTTAACCCAGTAAGTGTATCTACTTCAGTAACACCAAGCCTTAAAACACCGTCAAAAACCTGGCAAAGACCCCTGCCTGCTGTTACTCCTCATTTTGAAATGTCTCCTGACATTCCTAATGATAATGAAGAGATATGGGTTCAAAGAGCGTACAATGGTAAGGTGCACCATTATACTGCTAATTCGGGAGAAATCGGAGTATTAGTTGAACAACATCACTGGACACATGAACAAGCAGCTTTTAAATGCTTTAAAACACCTAAAGAAGGAAGATTTCCAATTTTTCGTCTTTATAATCCTAATGATAAAAATGGCAATCACTTATTAACTATTAGCGAACCAGAAAAAAATTGGTTAGTTGAACAAGGGTGGTTAGCAGAAGAAATCGAAGGCTATATTCCAATTACCAACACTATGTATCGCCTTTATAATGAAGACACATCGGAACATTTCTATACAGAAAATGCATTTGAAGCACAAGCAGCTGAGGCAGCTGGCTGGAAACCTGATGGTACAGTTTGGTAAAAATTGATCTTAAATTATAAATCTAAAAGAATCCGAACAGCAATAACTTTAAGTACTACATGTTCGGATTTTTTACTTTATAAAGAACCAACATCATCTAGATGTTAATTATTGAAAAACAGCAAGTTTAAATTGTGTAGAATTTTACCCATGTTGATGAAATTCGTGAAAACTTAGCGATTTTGGAAAAAGATATCGGATTATGATAAAATTTAAATTAAGTAGAAGATTATTTTCAATTTTATTAAAGGAGAAATAAATTGAAAAAGAAGTTTAAAAAGATTATTTTAGCAATCATGATGACTTTAGGGATGGCTACAATAGTGACAAACACGGTTTATGCAAACTGGCAAACAAAGCATGTAGTACGATTACCTAGCTATGATTCTTATACGTTGGCTGATGGCGGTGAAAACGCTATCTACCCTGTAGATCATACTTTTCCATTACCTAGCTATGGTATTAGTAGAAGTTATCCTAATATAGTTCGCATAAATACATATCATGATATTTATAGCTCACTAAACAGTGCTTTTTATATGAAAATTCCATTAAATGATGAAATGCGTAATAACGCGAGTTCTTGTTTAGGGGTTGACCTAGCTGAATTCTAAACTTGCCCCATAAGTTTTAACTATTTATCATGATGTTATGGATAAATTAAAATATGAAAAGCCATCAAAAGATTTTAGCATAATTAAATTTGGAGACAAACGACTTGATAACCG
>JAIRNX010000013.1 GCA_031257815.1 Lactobacillales bacterium | reverse complement strand
CGTGTAACAAAAGTTGTCAAAGGTGGACGTCGTTTACGTTTTGCAGCACTTGTTGTGGTTGGTGATAAAAATGGACATGTCGGTTTTGGAACAGGGAAAGCGCAAGAAGTGCCTGAAGCAATTCGTAAAGCTATTGAATCAGCAAAGAAAAACTTAATTGAAGTTCCTATGGCTGGTACTACGATTTTGCATGAAGTAATCGGCGTATTTGGTGGCGGCCGTATTTTAATGAAACCAACTGTAGAAGGTTCTGGAGTTGCTGCTGGTGGGCCAACTCGTGCTATATTGGAGTTAGCAGGAATTGCCGATATCACTTCTAAATCTTTAGGTTCGAATACGCCAATCAATGTTGTTCGTGCAACTGTTGCTGGATTGCAACAACTGAAAAGAATCAATGATGTAGCTAAGTTACGCGGTGTTTCTGTTGAGAGTCTAAAGGCTTAGGGAGGAGAGAGAATGGCTGAATTAAAGGTAACTCTGGTCAAATCAGTAATTGGACGTCCTCAAAATCAACGTGATACGGTGAAAGCATTAGGTTTAAGAAAATTACATAGTTCAGTTGTAAAACCTGATAATGTAGCGATTCGTGGAATGGTTTCGACTGTATCGCATTTAGTGAATGTTGAAGAAATTAAGTAATATAATGTTGAAGAAATTAAGTAATATTTAATGTAGGGAGGTGCCTATAAATGAAACTTCATAAATTAAAACCTGCCAAAGGATTTCGTCGCGCATGTACCCGCGTAGGGCGTGGAACTTCTTCTGGAAATGGTAAAACTTCCGGTCGTGGCCAAAAGGGGCAAAAAGCTCGTTCTGGTGGTGGTGTTCGTTTAGGCTTTGAAGGTGGACAAACCCCATTATTCCGTCGTTTACCAAAGCGAGGATTTACAAATATTAATCGCAAAGAATATGCAATTATTAACTTAGATGTTTTAAATCGTTTTGATGATGATTTTGAAGTAACTCCAGTAGCGCTAGTTGATGCAGGAATTGTGAAAAACGAAAAAGCTGGTATTAAAGTATTAGCTAAGGGCGAGTTAACCAAAAGATTAACGGTTAAAGCAGCGAAGTTTTCTAAGGCAGCAAAAGAAGCAATTGTTGCAGCTGGAGGATCAATTGAGGTGATCTAATGTTTAAATTATTGAAAAATGCTTTTAATGTAAAAGAAATCCGATCGAAAATTTTATTTACTGTTTTTATTTTATTTGTTTTTCGTATAGGAACTCATATCACAGTTCCTGGTGTTAATGCACATGTATTAAGCAAACTGCAAGATATGCCATTTCTAAATCAGATGAGCCTTATTAGTGGTGGCGGTATGCAGAATTTTTCTGTTTTTGCAATGGGTGTTTCGCCATCTATCACAGCTTCTATTATTATTCAAATGTTGCAAATGGATATTGTTCCTAAGCTTGTTGAATGGTCTAAGCAAGGTGAAGTTGGACGTAAAAAAACAAATCAAGTAACTCGTTATCTTACTCTAGCTATAGCTTTTCTTCAGTCTATTGGAATTACAACTTTATTTAATGGAATGTCACAACAAGGTTTGGTACCAAAGCCAACACCTGGAACTTTTATCTTAATTGGTTTGATTTTAACAACAGGAACAATGTTTGTGAATTGGTTAGGTGAGCAGATTACGGAAAAAGGTTTTGGTAATGGTGTTTCCATGATCATTTTTGCAGGGATCATTTCTTCAGTACCTTCTAGTGTCAAAGATTTGTGGGATGATTATTTTGTGAACATTTCTTCAGCTGATCTTTGGAAATCGTTTATCTTTATTATTGCTTTATTACTAGCAGTTATTGTTATTGTTACTGTTACAACTTTTGTGCAACAAGCAGAGCGTAAAATTCCTATTCAATATACCAAACGTGTGCAAGGTGCACCAACAAGTTCTTATTTACCATTGAAAGTGAATGCTGCTGGGGTAATTCCGGTAATTTTTGCTAGTTCAATTATTACGATTCCAAGTGCCATTATCCAAACTTTATCTACATGGATGCCATCATTAGGCGAGCAAAAGTGGGTAGATACAATGATGCATATTTTTAGTTATCAAACGCTTCCAGGCGGAATCCTTTATGCTTTGTTGATTATAGGATTTACGTTTTTCTATGCCTTTGTACAAGTTAACCCTGAAAAGTTAGCAGAAAATTTGCAAAAACAAGGTTCGTATATTCCACGTGTTCGTCCAGGTAAAGGAACAGAGGAATATGTCTCAAAATTATTGATGCACTTATCAACTGTTGGGGCTCTTTTCTTAGGAGTTATAGCGTTATTGCCGATTATTGCTTCCATGCTTATTGGCGAAAACAAGAGCGCTTTAAAAGGATTGGGACTTGGAGGAACCAGTTTGCTAATTATTATTGGTGTGGCTTTAGAAGCTGTTAAGCAATTGGAAGGTTTAATGTTAAAACGCCGGTATGTTGGCTTTATCAATACTGAAGAGTAAAGGATAATTTTAGATGAATTTATTAATTATGGGCCTACCTGGCGCAGGGAAAGGTACGCAAGCTGAGCGGATTGTTGTAACTTTTCATATTCCGCAAATATCTACAGGGGATATGTTTCGCTTGGCAATGAAAAAACAAACGAAGCTTGGTTTAGAAGCAAAGGCGTTTATTGATAAAGGCGAATTAGTTCCTGATAAAGTGACCAATGGTATTGTGAAAGAACGTTTATCAGAAAATGATGTAGATGGTGGTTTTTTGTTAGACGGTTTTCCCAGAACAATGGATCAGGCTATAGCGCTAGATATTATGCTAAGTGAATTGCAGAAAAAAATTGAGGCAGTGATCAATATTCAAGTTAAACCAGAAATTTTGATCGAACGTTTAACAGGGCGTTTTATTTGTCGCGATTGTGGAGCAACTTATCATAAGCTAAACAATCCACCAAAAGTTAAAGGAGTTTGTGATCGCTGTGGCAGTCATAACTTCTATCAACGAGCTGACGACAAACCTGAAACAGTTAAAAATCGTTTAGAGGTTAACATAAAACAAAGTCAGCCAATCCTTGCTTATTATGAAAAACAAGGATTAATTCATAATATAGATGGCAGTCGTGACATTGATTTAGTTTTTGCAGATGTTAAAACAATCATTGAAAATATAGGATAAGCATGATTTTGTATTCTGTCGCTGATTTTCGAAAATGTCCCAAAAACTTCAAAACATAAGCTCGAAAAAATCTTATTTTCAAATTAAAAACATAGGTATTTATACCGCTCGTCCTTGCACAATGAGCCTCCCT
>JAIRNX010000078.1 GCA_031257815.1 Lactobacillales bacterium | reverse complement strand
TAATTTTTGACACTTTTTTGTCAAAAATTCTCGAAATAGCACCACTATTTCTGCGTTTTTTTCCGCAAATTGCCTAAAAATTAAACAAAAATTTCATCAATAGCGAAATCGTTAACAGGTTCTTAGAACTTGTATTTCAGATTTGACAACAGTTTCGCAGGTGTTTTTTGTGAGTCAATTCGTTCAGTTGAAAATAGTATGGTAAAAATATATTATGATGAATGACTTAATAGAGCTCTTGGAATAATATTTCAAAGGTAAATAAGCTTAATTTTAGAAAAGTTAATATTAAAATATTTCACTTTTTGGAATATTTAGGAGAATACACATGTCTTTTAATCCCTTAAAAATTGGCGAATTAACTGCTAGAATACCTATTATTCAAGGCGGTATGGGGGTTGGTGTTAGTTTACATCGTTTAGCTGGAGCGGTAGGAAAACAAGGCGGTATTGGCATTCTTTCCACCGCTCAAATCGGTTATCAACGTGCTGATTTTGAAAAAAATACCATAAAGGAAAATTTAATTGCTATAAAAGAGCAATTTGAAAAAGCTAAAGAAATTGCTAAAGAAGGCATTATTGGTTTTAATGTTATGGTTGCGCAATTTGGCTATGAAAAAATAATTAAACGTTGTGTAGAAGTCGGTGCAGATGTTATTATCTCCGGCGCAGGTTTGCCCGTTAATCTTCCTGAATTAGTTAAAGGAAGTAAAACAAAAATTGCACCGATTATTTCAAGTAGTAAAGGGGCTAAAGTTCTTTTAAAAACTTGGGCTAAACGTTACAAGCGTACCGCTGATTTTGTTGTTATTGAAGGGCCTTTAGCAGGAGGGCACTTAGGTTTTAAATATGATGAGATAAAAACAGCTATAGATAATATGGATGAAGAAGTAAAAAAAATCGTTGAAGTCACAAATGAGTACGCTAAAACTTTCAATATTAATGTTCCTGTTATTTTTGCTGGTGGTGTTTATACCAAAGAAGATATCAAGTATTATATCTCACTGGGGTGCTCTGGAGTGCAAATGGCTACTCGCTTTGTTGGAACTGTAGAATGTGATGCGCCTGATGACTTCAAGGAGCGTTATTTAAATGCGACAAAAGCTGACGTTGAAATTGTTAAATCTCCTGTTGGCATGCCGGGGCGTGCTATTAAAAATCATTTTAGTTCGATTATAAAAACGCAGACAATCCCGATTAAAAAATGTCGAAACTGTCTGTCAACAAAGCTGTGTAATCGCAAAGATATCCCATTTTGTATTTCAGAAGCTTTGCTAAATGCAGTCAATCATCATACAGATGATGCTTTATTGTTCGCAGGAGCTAACGCTTATCTCGTTAATGAAATCACAACCGTTAAGGCAATTATCGATGAATTAACGCGGTAGGCCTTGTCAAATAAAGTGTGTAAGTAAAAAAATCACCCATGTCCTTCCATTTCATAACTGATCAAACGATTTAACTCCACCGCATACTCCATCGGCAACTCTTTTGTAAACGGTTCCACAAAGCCCATTACAATCATCTCTGTTGCTTCTGCTGCTGTTAAACCACGACTCATCAAATAATATAATTGTTCTTCAGAAATTTTTGAAACCTTCGCTTCATGTTCCAATGTTACCTGTGAGTTATATGCTTTATTCATCGGGATGGTATCTGATCTTGAAAATTCATCCATAATAATCGTGTCACATTCAACATGAGAAGTCGAGTTTCTGCTATCCTTACCAAAAATAACTATACCGCGATAGTTAGTCTCGCCACCGCCTTTAGCAATTGATTTGGAAACAATGGAGCTAGAAGTATTCGGCGCCAGGTGAATCATTTTTGCCCCCGTATCTTGAACTTGCCCTTCATTGGCAAAAGCAATCGAAAGCATTGTTCCGCGAGATCCTTGTCCATCTAAAATAACAGCTGGATACTTCATCGTTGTCTTTGAACCAAGATTGCCATCAATCCACTCAACCGTTGCATTTTCAAAAGCTTGCGCGCGTTTTGTAACTAAGTTATAAACATTATCTGACCAATTTTGAATGGTAGAGTAGCGCACATATGCATCCTTTAAAGCAAAAATTTCCACTACAGCAGCATGCAGTGAATGACTTGAGTATGTAGGAGCAGTACAACCTTCAACATAATGCACGCTGGCTCTTTCATCTACAATAATCAATGTCCGTTCAAATTGCCCCATCTTTTCCGCATTAATCCTAAAATACGTTTGCAATGGGATATCAACTTTCACTCCCTTAGGTACATAAATAAATGTCCCACCTGACCAAACAGCTGAGTTTAAAGCGGCTAACTTATTGTCATTTAACGGGACTAATTTGGCAAAGTATTGCTTAAAAATTTTTGGATACTCTCTTAATGCCGAGTCCGTATCTGTAAAAATAATTCCTAATTTTTGAAATTCATCTTTCATATTATGATAGACCACTTCTGACTCATATTGAGCTGAGGCTCCCGCCAAATAAGCACGCTCTGCTTCAGGAATGCCAATTTTTTCAAAAGTTTCTTTAATTTTATCCGGCACTTCAGCCCATGTCCTGGCTGCTTTATCGGTTGGTTTTTGATAATAAATAATATCTTCAAAATTAATCTTTGACAAATCTGCTCCCCAAGCAGGCATCGGCATTTTATGAAAAGTACGCAAGGAATTTAGGCGAAATTCAAGCATCCACGCTGGCTCACCCTTAGCTTTAGAAATCTCACGCACAACATCTTCAGTCACACCTTTGCCCGTACTAAAAACAGGCTTTACATCATCATGAAAGCCAAACTTATACTCATCTAACTTTGGTACATCCATAGATTATCTCCTTATAAAATAAGTTTTGCAAAAAAATTTCTCCTCCACTTTTTCTCAGCAAATTCTTTTGTTTCATCTGTTTACTATATGCATAAAATACTACTCGTACATAAAGTAAATAGTAAAAGGTTTTTGCTAATATTTCAATCGTTTAATATTTTATAAGATCGTTAACACGTTCTTATAAATAAAAAAAAACTGGTAGTTAAAAGTGCATTTGGCTTTTTAACCACCAGTTTTTTTATTTTAAAAGAAGATTTTTTAAGAAATGTTTCCTTTTATTTTGCGATTACGAACTAGCATGTATCCACCAACACCCATTGCTGAAATACCGATTACTAGGAAGATCACAATACCGATACCACCAGTTGATGGTAAGTAACCTTTAGGATAGTTTTTGATTTTTTCTAATGTTTTACCTGCTTGCCCTACATAAGTAGATTGGTTAAGTGAGCCATCAATTGTAAATGAAACTGTTGTTGCACGATCATCTAAGTAGTAGCCTTCTGGTGCTTGTACTTCTTCTACTTGATAAGTTCCTTTTCGAAGTCCAGGGAGATTGATTTTACCTGTAGTTGTCGTATCTGTACTGCTTCCATCATTTGTAGTCCAGAAAACGTGAACAGCAACATCTGAGTAAGCGACACCACTTTCAGTAGTTCCAGATCCTTTTACATTTCCTGCTACAAAATCAGAAGCTTTGTTATGACTTGGATCGTCAACAGTTTACCAAAGCACTTCACCATCTGCGGTGTATCCACCAAAATATTTTCCATCGTTGCGTTTTAAGACAAAAGCTGCTTTTCCATCAGTAATAAGTTGATCGGATCTGCCATTTACTTTATCAAAACCCTTTTTAAAGACAATTACAAATTCTGAATCATCTTCTCCTTCATTATCTTCAGAGCCATCATTTTTGTGATTTTTATAACGAATTAAGTTATTCATATTTTTTTCAATTGGTGCATCCTGAGTTACAATCGCTTTGAATTTAATTGTGATCACTTTTCCTGCTAGTGCTTGTAGTTTTGTTGTGTTCTCTTGAGAAACAGTAGTTGGCATATCGAACTTAAATTGTAAATTTTTGGTCTTATCATAATCAGCTGTACTAGTTGTCCCATTTACATTTGAATATTTATTTATCGTTAAATTAAGCGGAGTACTTAAAAGTGAATTATAAGTAGCTTGAGCATTTGTTTTAGCACTACTAAAATCCGTATGTTCGCCACTTTGACCTTCTATTGTTATCTTATCAAGCGAGAAAAACGCTAATCCAGGGTCTGGTAAATCATTTAAAGTGAAAGATGAATGCTTATATATACTGTCACTTACAAGTGCTGCTAAATCGTAAGGTAATTTATAATTAATTTCAAACTCTACTAGTTCCCCTATCGATCTAGTCACCGTTGGATCAGATGTATTTCCACTTGAACCTAAGGGAGGATTTGTTGCATCTCTATCATCAATAGATACAAAACCATCGCCATTTCCATCGGAATCATCAGTTTTATCTTGCGGCGTTGGTATTAATTTTTTTTCAATATCTGGTCTTGAATCAACAACGTTTTTAGGATACAGATCTACTACCTGATCTGTTTCGCTTGCTACATATAAACCGTCAGAATCTTGATCTTTAAGAACTGGTAAAGAAAATATAGTATTTACTGTTTTGGGAATTTGGACTTTATTGCTTGGACTTGTTCCAACAATGTAAGCACCTGAAGTACTTGTTTCTACAGCTACGTACACTTTGTTAGCTCCATTACCGCTGGCTTGTGTAACATCTAAAAATGTTGCGATCCCATCAGTGCCTCCTGTTGTTTGGGGGGTACCTATCAACGTAGCGTTAGAGTCATTTGTCATGAAAGCAGGTGTCTTACCTTTATAATAATTTACAGTTTCTTGATATGCTTGAAGTCGTTGTTCTTGTGTTGTATTTAAAACATTTGTAACTGAAGCAATTGCTTTTAATCTTGCATCAAAATACGGGGTAATATCATATAATCTAAACACCACTCCAGCAATTTTTCGTTTTGCTTCTAAAATATCCATAAGATCTCCAGTGTTTTGATATGG
>JAIRNX010000079.1 GCA_031257815.1 Lactobacillales bacterium | reverse complement strand
TATTTTTCTATTAGACCTCCTTAAGAAACTAGGGTATAAGGAGGTCTATCAATAGTTGAGCATGATTATTCTCAATTTTAAGGAAATGTATAAGAAAGAGGAGGAAGGCTTTATGTTTAAGACAAAATACAAATTATTGGTCATATTGTTCGTTGCTCTAGTTTTTTTTAATCCAGTAAAGACCTTGGCAATGTTTGATGGTGCTGGTAGCAGTGATGATGCTGCGCAAACTCAGAGTGAAAAGTCTGTTGCTTCAGAAAAGTCAGCCGGTTCGACTGCAGAAGATTCACCGCCACCTCCACCTCCAGAAAAACCAGATGAGCCAAATCCAAGTGCAGAAGATTCAAGCGACATGGTTCCACCGCCGCCGCCGCCAGAACCTGTGCCTGCACCAAATGCAGCTGCTCCTGTAGATTATAATCACCAGCTTGAAGAGATACTTAGGGATCCAGATCCAGCAAAACAAGCGAGAATAGAAGTAAGAGTCATTCAAAGATTGCATAGAATTGATCAAAGTGGGGTATTTAGTGAAACATTCGTGAACGCCTTGAATGAATGTGATCGTATTCGAACTCTAAAAAGAGGAATAACAGTAAATGGAAAACCAGTTGATTTAAGAGATTCGGATGTTCAAGGCTCCAGATATCAGGGATTTTTAGCTACACAATTTATTGCTATTCCATGGAAAGCGCTTGAAAAATTATATGATACGGATTATAACATTCAAAAGCTATCTTTAGATTTTATTCGCATGTTGAGTGATATGGTAAATGAAAATCCCGAAAATAAAGTGTTCTTCGAACGAGTAGTTCAAGTACTTTACCATTCTCGAAGGTTATTGGCCGCCACTATTTGTCCGCAAATTATTAAAACGTATGGAATAGCTGATGCACAGGACATTAGATACCGAACAATAAAGCAACCCATTACAGAAGGCCCTAATGCTGGTGGTGAGCGTAACACACAAGTTTGTGAATTTACCTTTCAAAGCAAACCTTACGCCTGTTTATTACGTAAAAAAACTTCTGGAACACATTTTGGAGCTTTTGTCGACATTGGAGAAATCGAAGAGCCAAAACCGGATGATCTTCCGATATTAAAAGAAGAAACATGCAAAAGATTCTTTTTAAAGGCATATCATGGTTATCCAGCATTAGAAAACAAAGATAGTGGAGACACAAAACTCGATACAGAAGAATTAAGAACCAGTGTCTCTTCGGATCCACATGCAAAACCAGCAGCGCCTTTAGATTTGAGTGAACCATTTGTTTATAAGCTTTTAGAGCATCTTGATTTAGGACCAAAAGTTCATTTTATGATTAATCCATATATCAATAATGGATTTTATATAGTAACCGAGGATCTTAATAGTGGAGGAAATCAATTTTTTGAGCTTGATCAGATTTCAGATGTTGAACTTTTATTGGAGGATGAAAAAAGCCATTCAAAAATTGTTAATGATTTAACATTGGCAAGCATATTAGTAAACATTTTAGATTTGAGTGACATCAAAGGAGATAATTTAGGTTATATAGGTAATAGTAGGCAGATTGAAGAATATAATTTAGAGCGAGCTAAATTAATAATTATAGACTTTTTAACTCCTCCGACAAAACTTTTAGCTCAACAATCGGAAAAAATACTTGACCTAACTAGTTGTGTTAACTCATTTTTGAGAGGTTATGTTTTTGTTTCTGATGAAGGCGTTGAAATCTATAAGCCTCTTTTAGAAAGTGTTGCAAAGGATTTACAGGTTATTAATGACCTTTTCAGTACAAAAAATCGTTTAACTTTGCCACCACACGAAACAGGAGGAAAAATACGTAGTTCAAAAAAACCTTCAAAACCAAGATTAATAGTGCCTCTAGAGCAAAAAATAACAATGCTTAAAAAAATTTTAACAAAAAATATTCTCCCAACTTTAGACAAAAGTGTCAGTATAAAAATTGCCCAGAGCCAAGATGCAATGAATAAATTTGAAAGCAGATTCTCTGGGCAACCTTTCGAAAACGTTGTTCAAGCAACAGAACAAGAGATAGTTGCTTTATTAAATAGTCCAGCTAATTTTGGTGATTCAAGCCTTGCAGAAAGACAAAATTTTATAGCTTTAGGATTACAAGATGATAGTTTTCAGTTGCAATTAAGAAGCTACTGTGCATTTATCTACCAAAATTTTAATGAATTAAAAAGATTTTTAACTGAAGAACATAGTGCTTGGTTAGCAAATTTACACCAGCAAATTGATGCTGCTCTTGAAGAGGCAAGAACAATGGTACCTCCAAAATAAACAAACTTTAAATTTTTGCGATAAAGAAAATAGTTGAGTTTTGAAAGAAATGCATAAAGGAGGAAAGTTTTATGTTTAAAACAAAATATAAGTTCTTGGTCATATTGCTCATTGCTCTAGTTTTTTTTAATCCAGTAAAGACCTTGGCAATGTTTGATGGTAATGGTAGCAGTGATGATGCTGCACAAACTCAAGACAAAAAGTCTGCTGCCCCTAAGCCACCAGAAAAATCAACTGAAGCGCTTCCAAAAGATCCAAGTGATGCCCTGCCACCGCCACCAGAAAAACCAGATGAGCCTGCTGCTCCGAAAAGATCAGCCGGTTCGACTGCAGAAGATTCAAGCGACATGCCGCCTTCACTAGAAGCTTTGCCTAGGCCAGTTGTTAACATTGATCATTTACTTGAGCTTGTTACCCAACGAACTGAAGGTTCAGCTTCTGAAGAACTTAAAGCTATAAATTTACTTTTGCAATCTGGTTATGGAGATGATATTCAATTTTTAACATGTTTTTGGAATATGTATAATGCAAGGAAAAGTTGGGATAACAGTAAACAAAACGCTTTAGATTTTTCATTTTGTTTACTGGCTTATATCGAAGATAAATATATCGAAACAGATAAATGTTTTATCTTGCCACAAATAATAGATATAAAAGCAAGATTGTATAGTGAAATCGATAGCTTACGTTTAATATTTAACAGCAATGATGGACTTGATTATATAAAAAAGTTCTTTTTAAATAATGTAGGTATGGATATTTATTTATCTCACTTTGTAATTGCTACAGAATATTATACTCAATTAATTCAGGCTATAAAATTTGAAAAGAAAATTTTAAATTTAGGCCCTAGAAAAGCACGAGTGTTAACTTGCAAGTATTATGCAGAAGATAATCTTGAAAAAGAATGCTTTTTTACAAAATTTGAAAAAAAACAAGGAGGATCTCAATCTGGAGGAATTTTAAGAAAATTAATTCCAGTAATTGATAAGGATGGTAAAGAAGAAGAAAAATGTATAGAAAGATGTTTTGTGAAAACACATCAAAACGGTAGTAGGCTCACAGATTTTACCGATAGCGTATATCTTTCCTTTTCTGTAACTACCCCTAAATCAGTTAATATTAATGAACTATTTGTATACCAAGTTTTAGAAAAACTTGGTATAGGACCAGAAGTAAAATTTGTAATTAATCCTTTTTCTTTAAACAATGTTTTTATCGTAACTAAAGATGTTTCAATTGCTGGATCAACTTTTACTAGTTTTGATTTAAAACGTGATAAAACAAGACTCTTAGATGCTAGTACGATTAAAGCTTTTACTCAATTTGATCTGCTAAACAGATTACTACTTTTAAAGGATTTGAATGAAGGTAACTATTTATTCCAAATAAGAGAATCTATTCCAGTGGTGAGAATTGTTGATTTTATAGCTCCTAGTAGTCTTCCTAGATATGATATTGAAGGACAAAAATTCCTTCGAGAATTTATTAATGTTAATGGAGGAATTTATAAACATGATGGTCTTGCTATTGAAATTTTAAAAAATTCCAAACGCGGCGAAGAAAGCAAAGAGGAAGATGATGAAGCCACAATACAACGAAAACAAAGCGAGCGTAATGCATTAATAAAACAGCTTGGGCGTGATGCTTTAATTTTATTACCTTCAATAGGAGAACTTGCTGGAATTTTGGAAACATGTAAAAGTGAAATTCTAAGCTTTTTATTGTCTGAGAATATTTCCGGAAATTCAAATGCAACGATTCTTGGTGTAATGGATTTTGACGATAATGTTTATGATTTAGAAGAATACATGCAAGGTATTAAGGCTAACATTGCTACAATGTATAGGGTATTTAATTTAATTTGAAAAAAATGAGCATTTCGTACGCTTATGCTGCAATAAAAGAAGATGCATCATTCAAATGCAAGTGAGTACTTTAATTGTGACTATAATAATAAAAGGAGGAAAGTTTTATCAATAAGACAAAATACAAATTATAGGTCATATTGTTCATTTCTCTAGTATTTATTAATCCA
>JAIRNX010000069.1 GCA_031257815.1 Lactobacillales bacterium | reverse complement strand
TTTTTAGGTGTTGGTTTGTCTGCAGATACGCCGTCTCTTGGACGAATTATTAATCAATATTCGCTAAATATGACTAATTACCCTTATTTATTTTGGATTCCTGTAATAGTGCTTGCGCTTGTAACTGTTTCACTTTATTTAGTTGGTCAACGCCTAGCTGATGCATCAGATCCTAGAGTACATATGTAGGAGGTAAGATCATGGTTAAAAAAGTGATATTGCAGGCTAATAGTGTCAGTGTTCAGTTTAAAGTTCGAGATCAGGTATTAACGGCAATTCGGAATATCTCGCTTAATTTATATGAAGGTGAGATATTAGCTTTAGTTGGTGAAAGTGGTTCGGGAAAATCGATATTTACCAGGACATTTACAGGTATGCTGGAGAGCAATGGTCGAGTTTGTGAGGGAGAAATCATTTATAATGGCAAAGTTTTAACGGATATAAAAACCAATAATGAGTGGATCAATATCCGTGGTAAAGAAATTGCTACTATTTTTCAAGATCCGATGACATCTTTAAATCCCATTGTTACTATTGGCAAGCAGATTACTGAAGTAGTGATTAAGCATCAAGGAAAAACAGCTAGCAAGGCAAAGGAAACCGCAATTGATTTGATGAGACAAGTGGGCATTTTTGATGCGCAAGGTCGTTTTGATGATTACCCGTTTCAGTATTCCGGTGGAATGAGGCAAAGAATTGTGATTACTATTGCGCTAGCATGTCGACCAAAAATCTTAATTTGTGATGAGCCAACAACAGCTTTAGATGTTACGATTCAAGCGCAGATTTTGGCGTTGATTAAAGAGTTACAGCAGCAGTATTGCTTTACAACGATTTTTATTACCCATGATTTGGGAGTTGTGGCAGCAATTGCTGATAAGGTGGCAGTTATGTATGCGGGGCAGATTGTTGAGTATGGAGAGGTTGAGGAGATTTTTTATGATCCTAAGCATCCATATACATGGAGTTTGCTGTCATCTTTGCCGCAGTTAGGAAGAAAAGGTGCAGAGCTGTTTTCCATCCCTGGAACACCGCCTTCTTTATTTAAGGAAATTAAAGGTGATGCCTTTGCACCTCGTAATCCGTATGCAATGGTGATTGATTTTGAAAAAGAGCCGCCAGCGTTTGCCGTAAGCAAAACTCATTGGGCGAAAACATGGTTGCTAGAAAGTCGCGCTCCATTGTTAGAAAAGCCAAAAGCAATTCAAAATCTTCATGAGAAGTTACAAACGCATGGAGGTAAGACATAGTGGTTGATCCTAAGCAGAAAGTTTTATTATCTATTCGTGATTTAGAGGTTGCTTTTGGTGAGGGCAAAAATCGTTTTGTCGCAGTGAAAAATGCCAATTTTGATGTTTATAAAGGAGAAACTTTTTCATTAGTAGGAGAGTCTGGTTCGGGGAAGACAACGATTGGGCGTGCTGTAATAGGACTTAATCAAACATTGCATGGAGATATTATTTTTGATGGTAAGAAAATCAATGGTAAACTTTCTAGAAAAGAAAGGGAAAATCTTACTTTAAAAATTCAAATGATCTTTCAAGATCCAGCAGCTTCTTTAAATGAACGAGCAACGATAGATTATATTATTTCAGAAGGACTGTATAATAATCATCTTTTTGAAGATGAAACTAAACGCAAGCAAAAAGTTACTAATATGATTAAAGAAATTGGTTTACTGCCGGAGCATTTAAATCGTTATCCGCATGAATTTTCTGGCGGGCAAAGACAAAGAATTGGCATTGCTCGAAGCTTAATTATGCATCCTGATTTAGTAATTGCTGATGAGATCATTTCGGCTTTGGATGTTTCAATTCGCGCACAGATTTTAAATTTATTGAAAATGTTTCAAAGAGAAGAGGGATTGACATATTTATTTATCGCTCACGATCTTTCAGTTGTGCGCTTTATTTCTGATCGAATTGCGGTGATTTATCGTGGAAATATTGTGGAGTTAGCGAGAACAGAAGAGTTATTTAATCATCCGCTTCATCCATATACAAAGTCGTTACTTTCTGCTGTGCCGATTCCTAATCCGAAGTTAGAACGTGAAAAAGAGTTAATTGTATATGATCCTAAGATTCATGATTATTCGGTAGATAAGCCAAGTTTTCACGAGGTGAGGCCTGAGCATTTTGTTTGGGCAAATCAAGAAGAAATACAGAAATTATAATAGATCTCCTTGTTAACAAGTTCTAAGAAAGAAGGTGAGAAGATGTCTGATCAGCGAAAAAAGATTGTGCTAGCCGCACTTTTTTTAGTGGCATTTATGGCTGCTATTGAGGGAACCATTGTAACAACAGCCATGCCAACAATTATTGGAGATTTGCATGGAGTTAAAGTAATGAACTGGGTGTTTTCAATTTACTTGCTGACAACTGCGATGAGTACACCATTATATGGAAAATTGGCAGAACGTTTGGGACGAAAAAAAGCATTTTATCTGGGAATTTTTTTATTTTTACTTGGTTCTTTTTTATCGGGCGTAAGTTCTAGCATGTCCTTTTTAATCATTGCACGAGCGATTCAAGGCTTTGGAGCCGGCTCGATGTTTCCTTTATCGATGATTATCATTATTGATTTATTTGAAATCGAAAAACGTGCAAAGTTATTAGGAGCAAGCGGAGGTATCTGGGGTATTGCAGGATTGTTAGGGCCATTTTTAGGTGGAGTTATTGTGCAGTATTTAAGTTGGCACTGGATTTTTTTTGTAAATCTTCCAATTGGTTGCCTGGCGTTTTTTATGATTAACCTTGGTTTAAAGGAAGAAGCGCCTGCTCATAAGGGTAAGCCAATGGATTTTTTAGGCGCGATAGTGTTAATGTTCTTAGTATTAAGTTTTATGTTAAGTATTCAGTTGATCGGAGATGGTGGTCTGGGTCTTGCCACATTAATAATTTTTATGATTTTTCTTTTTACTAGTTTTCTTTTTGTAAAAGTAGAAAGAAAAGCGTGTGATCCGATTGTGCATTTGGAATTATTTAAAAATAAAAATTTTATGATTTACAATGTAATTTCTTTTATTTTAAATGGTTTTTTGACTGCCGTGGATGTTTATATTCCAATGTGGTTACAGGTAATTGATGGAAGATCGGAATAG
>JAIRNX010000059.1 GCA_031257815.1 Lactobacillales bacterium | reverse complement strand
ATTTTATTTGCTAATGTAACTGATATCTTGCCCTTTAAGATCATGAAACAAACAATGCGAGAAATTATTAAGAATAAAGAAACACTTTGTTTTAAAGGGAAAGATAAACAAAATTTTTTAATATTGTTAATAAATGTTTCTTATCGATGTTTAAGAGAAAATGATTTGGCAAAAGCGGCTGAATTTTTCAATGAAATAGAGACTGTATTGGCCACGCAAAGAAATGAAGAAAATATACATCCAAGATTTCTTTTTAAATTTATGAAAGGGTATTACTTTTTATTGAGTGGTAAAAAAGAAATAGGCTTAAGGGTGATGGATTCCGCGCTGGCGGTTTTTACCATTAACGAATGTTTTGAAGTAGTTGATAAGTTAAGAGTGTATTACAATGAAGCATTGAAGCATTGAAGCAGGTTAAGTGAAAGGTTAAGATAGTGGTAAATCTGTTTTGAAAGAGTGACGAGTAATTTGAAAAAAGCAGAGCGTCATCGTTTAATCAAGAAAATTATTTCTGAAAATAATGTATCTACTCAAGAAGAACTGTTGCATTTTTTACATCAAAAAAAGTTTAAAGTTACACAGTCAACTTTATCAAGAGATATTCGAGAACTGGGACTGTTAAAAGTGCATGGTGAAAACGGTGCTTTGCAGTATGTTTTACCTCCTTTTTTAAGTAGATCTAAAGAGATGTTAAAGCAAGTTGTGCGTAACTCGATGCAATCACTAGAGTGCGTACAATTTATGCTGGTTATGCACACGAAAACAGGAGATGCCAACGTTATTGCCGGCTTTATTGATGAGCTTTATGATACAAAAATAGCTGGAACACTAGCAGGTGCAAATACTTTGATTGTTATCATGCACGATGCTAAGAAAGCTAAAGAGTTAAAATTGACGATTAAAAGTTGGCTTAAATAGCCGACTTTTTTATTCATAATTTTGGCTTTTTTACTTTATAATAAGGAAAAAGTTGATTTTTCACATTTTATGAAGCGGATGTACAATTATGAAACTGTTAAAATCTTTAAAAAAAGACAATATGTTATATTGGTCTTTAGAAATTTTAATTTTAGTTTGTTTAATCTTTCTTTTGACTAAACTAGATTTTATTTACTACCCATTGTTTACATTTTTTTCCACACTTTCTACGCCTATCCTCATTGCTGGTTTTTTATTTTATATTTTAAATCCGATTGTTAACTTTATGGAAAAAAAAATGAAAATAAAACGAATTTTGGGAATTATAATTGTTTTTCTGATTTTGATTGCAATAATTGTTTTTGCTTTACTGAATTTTATTCCACACTTAATTGAACAGATTACTGATTTAACAAAAGATGTGCCGGCTTATGTCAAAGATGTACAACAATGGCTATTAGGCTTAAGGAAATATCCTATTTTTAAAAACATCGATCTTCAATCTTACATCAAAAAATTTGATTTCTCTTATGCTTCTATTATCACCAAAACGCTAAATGGAACTGCCAACTATATCAATTCCTTTTTCTCTATCGTAGCAACGACCGTTATTACGATTGTCACGATCCCTTTTGTTTTATTTTATATGTTAAAAGATGGTAAAAAATTTAAAGATCAAATTTTAAAATTTTTACCTCAAAAAAGACGCTCAGGATTTGAGCGCTTACTTGAAGATATGAATAGTACCATAGCTACTTATATAAGTGGGCAAGCTATTGAATGCCTTTTTGTCGGAACCTGTATGATTATCGGTTATTTTATTCTTAGTGTTGACTACGCCTTTTTATTTGGTGTTATCGCTGGTTTAACGAATCTTATCCCTTATTTAGGACCGTACATAGGCTTAGCGCCGTCGTTTTTAGCCACCGTTTTTGAGAATCCTTTTAAAGGGGTGATGTGCATTATTTTGGTCATAATCGTCCAGCAAATTGACAGCAATGTTATCTATCCAAACGTTATTGGTAAAACTTTAAAAATACATCCATTAACTATTATTTTTATCTTAATGGTCGCTGGAAACCTTGTCGGACTGCTGGGAATCTTTCTAGGTGTGCCCGTATATGCGATCAGCAAAACAATTTTAAAGTTCGTTGCCAACATTTATAGGACAAATAAAGAACAATTCAAAATAGAAAGTTAAAACCTGTTAACGATCTCAAAGCGATGAATAGTTTTGGCTATTTTTCCACACTTTTTTGTTAAAAAGCCTCGATTTAGCACCGCTAAACCTACGTTTTTTGCCTCAAATTGTGAAAAAATAGCTCAAAAAACCTGTCGGGTTATTACAAATTGTCTCAAGCTTTGCTTGATTACAATTTGTATAACGGGATTCATTTCACTAGAGATCGTTAACAGGTTCTAAGAGTGTTAATAAATGAAGTGGAAGGAAAAATCGACTTTTCAGAAAGCAACAATGATTGTTGTATGGATTATGCTTATTTTTACTATTTTAAGAATAATTTTAGGTGCAATCAGTGCGCTTACAGCTTACAGGGCAATAATTTTTTGAGATGCTTAATAATTTTGATATTTTAAATTTGAAAACTGTTATGAAAATTGCTAAGATGCTTTAAAGTATGTAAGCGATTTTCAAAAAATTTTATACATATACATAATTTTAAAGGGAGACTAAAATATGGATAAGCAAGCCATCACTATTTATGATGTTGCAAAGAAAGCAGAAGTTTCGATGGCAACTGTTTCTCGTGTTGTTAATGGTAATCCAAATGTTAAGCCCAGCACTCGTAAGAAAGTGTTAGAAGTTATTGAAAAACTAGATTATCGACCAAATGCGGTTGCTAGGGGACTTGCTAGTAAAAAAACAACTACAATAGGAGTAATTATTCCTGATATTTCGAATGCTTTTTTTTCAAGCTTAGCATTAGGAGTCGATGATATTGCAACGATGTATAAGTATAATATTGGTTTAGCTAATTCGGATGGTAACACTCAAAAAGAGTTAACTGTGTTTAATACATTATTAGCTAAGCAAATGGACGGTATTATTTTTATGGGGCGCCGTATTACTGAGAAAATTCGAGAAGGATTTTCACGTACGTATATTCCAATTGTTTTAGCGGGCACGATTGATCCAACTGGGG
>JAIRNX010000137.1 GCA_031257815.1 Lactobacillales bacterium | reverse complement strand
TAATCAAAAAGTGTTTATGGATCAAAGAATTGATGCATTAGAAGATTATCTGTATGAGTTTTGTAATTTTGGCTGTGCTTTTTTTGTATTAGAACGTTTAGGTGAGCCAAAAAATATTTATAATGATTCCACAAATAAGGATAAGCAACCTTTTAAGGATAATCATAAAAATCGTAGATCAAAGTATCAAACTTCTACTGAGGAATATCCTAGAGAATGGATTGATAAAAAACATAAGGTTGTAATCAAAACACGAGAAGATAAGTTAAAAGTTCATCCTAAAAAGAAGAAACACAGTGTTAAAGATAAACAATCAAATAGTAAAAAGCGTAATTTTGTGATTCATAATAGATAAAGTTTGAAAGAAGTGATCTTAATGGACATTATTAAGGTAAAAGACAAATATGAAGGATCCCAAAAAGCTTTTGAAATTATCAGCAAAGTGCATTTAAACGGCGCACGAGTTTTTGGCTTAGCCACAGGAAGCTCGCCACTTGAGTTGTACAGAGAATTGCGTGAGTTAAGCATTGATTTTTCAGATTCTATTTCCATTAATTTAGATGAATATGTGGGCTTGAGCAAAGAGGATAAGCAAAGCTACTGGACTTTTATGTGTCAGCAGTTATTTAGGGTTAAACCTTTTAAGAAAAGTTATATCCCAAATGGGAAAGCAAAAGATTTGACAGCAGAAATTAAAAGATACGATGAAATCATTCAGCAATATCCAATTGATTTACAAATATTAGGAATTGGAAATAACGGACATATTGGCTTTAATGAACCTAAAACGCCCTTTACTTCGAAAACGCATATTGTGGAATTGACAGATTCTACAATTGAAGCTAATCAACGTTTTTTTGCCAAAAAAGAGGATGTTCCGACTAAAGCTATTTCGATGGGGATTAAATCAATAATGAGTGCCAAAAAAATTTTATTGCTAGCATGGGGTGAAGCCAAAGCTAAGGCTATAGAAGCGATGGTTAAAGGACCTGTAGTAGAAAGTATGCCAGCATCAATTTTACAAAAACATCAAGATGTTGTAATCATTTTAGATGAAGCAGCAGGATCAAAGTTATAGTCTGTTGATATTTCTCATCAGGAATGATAAAAGCAAATTAGTTCGCTTGACGAGTTCAGTTAGATGATGATAAGATGCTAGCGTATCTATATTAGGAAAGAAGGGAACATACATGGCAGTACCAGCGCGTCGTACATCAAAATCAAAGAAAAATAAACGTCGGACTCATTACAAATTAACAGCACCGACGATCCAATTTGACGAATTATTGGGCGAATATCGTCGTAGTCATCGTATAGACTTAAAAGCTTATAGAGCAGCTAAAGCAGAAAAATAATGAAAAGAGGCTTAAGATATGCGCGTAAATATTATATTAGAACATAAAGAATCTGGAGAACGTTTATATCTTACTTCTAAAAATAAACGAAATAATCCAGAACGTTTAGAACTTCGTAAATATTCTCCTAAGTTACGCAAACATGTAATTTTTAAAGAAGTTAAATAAAAAAAGAAGCTTAAAACTAAGGCTTCTTTTTTATTTAACGATACTCATATAAATTGAAAATACGGGTTAAAAAAAACTGAAAATTATCATTAATACGACTTTTCATACTCAAGGAAATATCCTCCCAAGTCTCTTTAAAAAACTCCAGATACTATCTTTAAATTTTTTAACGTTAGAACCTTAACGATCTCAACTCTATTTTTTCTCTATCTTATGATATGCTGCGTAAACTTCTTGCTTTTTCAATCCTCTTAACTTGGCGACCTCCTTAATCGCTGCTTTGGTGTTATTCTCGTTTTTTGGCAAAAGTTTTTCGACATGCTCTTTTATGGGAAAGGCTTGCCAAATTGCTACTTCTTCTTTCTTATTCAAACATCCTGATATCAATAAACATATTTCTCCCTTGATTGAATGATTTTCTAACTCCTCTAAAATTTCTGCACATGTTCCGCGCAAATACTCTTCATAAAGCTTCGTTAACTCACGACACAACACAAGATCACGATTTCCATAAATTTCTAAAATATTTACAAGCGTATCCTTTACACGAAAAGGTGATTCATAAAAAATTTGTGTTTCTTCGCGCTTCTTTAACGTATTCAAAGTTGCTAACTGATCTTTCTTTTTACGTGGCAAAAAACCATAAAAGAAAAATGGCTGAGGTAAAAGGCCTGATGCAATCAAAGCCGTCATTCCCGCTGTTGCCCCAGGCAAAGATATCACAGGGATATTTTCCTGAAGGCAAGCTTTTACCAACTCATATCCTGGGTCACTAATTGAAGGCATGCCTGCATCGCTTACTTGCGCAACTTTTTCTCCTGCTTTCAGCATCGCTAACAACTGAGGAATTCGCTTCTTAACGTTATACTCATGCAAGCTAGTCTGCGACTTTTTAATCTGAAAATGATTCAGTAATTTCAAAGTATTGCGCGTATCTTCACTAGTTATTCGATCCACTTCAGAAAGGATTCGCAGAGCCCTCATAGTAATGTCCTCTAAATTACCAATTGGTGTTGGCACTAGAAAAAGGATGCCCCCTGTGTAGTTTTTTGCAAAACTTTTTTGCTTGTTTAACAACTACTTCTCCTTTACTACATACATGCCTGTTACCAAACTCTTTTCTTGCCAATTTTTTCCATAAAGAATGTTCATAGCTAAATCAATATATTTACGCACATCATTTGCGAGATAGAGCGGAAGGTTTAATAAATTGCCATTGAGTGTTAAATTATTAAGTGAAAATCGAAGACGAAGAGAGGTTTTTTTCTTTTCACCAAAAACTTTCAAGCTCTGACTTTTAATGTTTGTGGTTGCTTTTACTTCAATTGGAAATAAAATATTTTCATACTGAAACAAAAAATCAATTTCTGCTTTTGGTGAATCACTTGTCCAATATTAATGAAACGAGTCTTTCTTCATTTAAAGCTTGCAAAAATTCTAAAAAGCTCAAAGGCTGTAAATTTAAAAAATCTACCTTTCCCACAGGAAAGCCTTTATTACTTGCAAGAGTTACCCCAAGCAAACTACCCGCAGCAATAAAATGATAATCAGATGTCTTTTCATAAAAATATTTTAAGGCATTTATTGCATTGGCACTCTCCTGAATTTCATCAAAAATAATAAGTGTTTCTTGAGGAAGTATTGGCTGTTCACTGATAATTGCTAGCATCTCCAACACACGCTTGGGATCTTTTGTGGTTTGAAAAAGTTGATCCAGCTCACTATTTTCGTCGAAATTAAAATACACCATATTTTGATATTCTAGATG
>JAIRNX010000118.1 GCA_031257815.1 Lactobacillales bacterium | reverse complement strand
GTTGAATTTTTCACAAAGTACATTTTAGAGCAAGAAAAAATTTAAGAATGAAAGGATTTATTTAAATGAAAAAAATAATTAATAAAATTTTTCTATTTATTTTATGTACTGCTATTTTATTTTCTTCGTTTGGTGTATATAAAGTAGAAGGAAGACCTGTGCAAGCAACGTATTCGCCGTGGACTGCTGCTGGGGGGTCGGATCCATTTGGAGAGCAAGGGCAGTATCCGTGGTGTATAATGTTGTGTTTTAAGATCGTTTTAAGAGACATCAACGATAAATATCCAGGAGGTGGAGCTCCGGCGGCAATTAATATGGGAAACATAAACACCCTAATTAACACACCCGACCCAGATCCTGCTCATACTGTGGATAAGTTAATTATTCAAGAAGAATTGGTAAAAAAATTACTTTTAGAGCACAAAGCAAGAACAGATTTTCCCTTTGTGTCTACTATTCTTGGGGAAAAAAACCAGTTTGATACCGCAGTAAATACTTTTTTCGACGGTTTGACTGGTCATTTTTGTGACCCTGCTTGTGCAAATCCTCATTTATGTGATGAAATCCGAAATGCGAATGATTATAGAAGAGATAGTCTTTTTAATGGATTGCTGGGTTGTAGTGGTGCTACATTAGTTAGATTACAAACTTTATGGACTGATTTAGGGGCAATTAGAGAGTTACGTCGCAATATTCTTGGGGAATCAACGGACGATATTATCAATATGATTAATACTTTTACTGACAGTGGTGCTGGTGGTGGCATTGGGGCTACTGTTCACAGCGTGCTTTCTGGCGATGCAGTTGATATGACGGTATACAATCGTGCCCTTAAAACTATTTTAAATACTGAACTGAATAATAGAAAAATGGTAATCATAAATCTACGGGACCCCAATAATCATGATAGCAAACACTCTTGTGTTGCATACTCTGGCGAATTACTAAGTACCAACCCAGGTCTGGATCCTCCTGCTGCTCCGGGAGGGGTTGGAGAAAAGATAAATGTTTATAATCCTTGGGGTGAGAAATTTTCTATAGACAACAGTGATCCAGGTCCTGTTTGCGATGTGTATCCCAGGGTCGGGGGACTTGGTATTAGAATGGAAATCTATGAATATATTACTTTTAACTATTAATTTAATTTGAAGAAAGGATGATTGTAATGCAAAAATTAAAGATGTTAGCATTGACACTAGGAGTAATGGTGGGAGTATTTTGTTCTTTTTCTTTTGGAATGAAAGGTAGTTGTTTGAGTGAGGCTGCAAAGTCAAGTGTGTACTTACCAAGGGATAGTTGGGTGATAGCAAGAGTAGAGGCAAAAATGCAACAAAAAGGAAGAATTCCACAAGATAATTGGAAAGAAAAAACAATGGTAAGTTATAGTTACTTGCAAGGGAATGTTGAAAATAATAATATTATCGCTGTTTTAGACAATACTACTGCGCATTTAGCTGTTCCAATAAAAGAAGGAGGAGATATTGATCCTACAATTGTATCAGTTGCGCTAAAATTTTTTAAGCCGGTTGAAAATATTGATGCTGTAGTCAGAGCTCAACTCCCTCCAAAAGACACAGATGGTAGTGAGATTCCATGTGAAATAAGTACTTGGAATCCCGGATCAAATGGCTATTTTCGAGATATGCAAAGTATAGAAGCTGCTGAGCGTAATGTACAATTACCGTTTTTATTTAATAACGAAGAAACAAAATTATATTCAGTGGGTCTTGGAGTCTATAGTTCTGGGTATATCTTAATAGATTCCAGAGGTCAGATGCTGTTTTGGTGTAACCGGGCGTTTGATTCTTTTAAAAAAAATCAGTTTTATAATTTAGGCGATGTGCTGACTGGTTACCGCAATTATGTGGCCCGAAAAAGTTTGAGTCGAGGTCCACATTGGATATGAACTGGAAGTTGGAGAATTTTAAGCAGTGCGTAGATAAAGCTGTCAATTAAAAAATTTCGCCACCCATTTAATTATAAATCATGGAGTTTTTAGCAATAAATCTCCATGATTTTTTTAATTTTCAACACTGGCATCGTTAATAGATTCTAAGCTCTAATGCTTTTTTCATTTTTTGCAATATTATTTCCTTCTTATTACTACCAAATTTTTCCATCCATTTATAATTATTTTCCGCAAGTGTTACATCAAACTTACAGACACTGCAAAATAAGCAATACTGACAAGCTCTTTTTTGTTTACTTTCCATGAGCGGATTTAAAGTCAACTCACCACTTAACATTTTTTCTGCGGCGCTGATGAAGTTTTTTCTATTAAACTGACGAATAAGTTCAAACTCAGCATCCGTGTAAGCATTAGCTAGCGTTGCTTGATCAGGTGTGCCATCTTTTTTTAACTTTACTGGATAAACCAAAGATTTAGCCGTCGCATCAAGTGTTTTATCAAGTTCATATAAACTTTCTTTTTGATTTAATAAGCCTTTTAAACGAAATTTTTGCAAAAGAAAATCTGAGAATTCATCCTTTCGTTGCCCTTCATATTTTATTTTTGGATGATGGACATGCAGATAAAAGCTGCCTGCTGGCTGAAGTGCTTTTTCAAAAAGCTTTTCACTATTTTGCACAGCCACATCTAAATACGTTATCATCTGCATTGCCGTGCCGTAATAAACACTCACCAAGTCAAATGACTTCTGACTTGATTTATAATCCACTACTGCTAAATGTTCTTCATCACAGTCTAAACGATCGATCTTGCCGCGAATTGAAAGTTTCGCATCATTTATTAAAGAAAAATCCATGCCAGAAATATCTAAACTACTTCCTAGTTGACCGAAAATAAGCTCCGTAAAAGCAGAATGCATTTTCATCCGTTTACTTTGTTGATGCATTGCCCATAATACACGCTTTAAAGTTTGAGACAATTCATAAGCAGTAAATTGCATTCGGTAATTGCGCCGAAAAAGAGCAAACTGCCCTTTCTCTAAAACATTTGCCAACACTTTTTTAGTATATTTTTCTAGCTGAGTCTCAGATAAATCTGGCAACAAAATATTTTTGCGCGCCAAAACTTTAAAAAAAACATCCAACACTTCATGATAAAAACTTCCGGCAAGTGCTGGAGTTAACTCTAAAACCTCTCGTTTTTTTAACTGCAAACCACTTTCCAAAAAATAACGATATTCACACTGATAAAACGTTTCCAAACGAGATACCGATGTTTGCAAATGCTTGCCATATAATTTTTCAGAGAGCTTACCGGATAAATTTTCCGGCACATTTTTTAATGACAAACTAGCAAAAACGCTTTGACCAATCTTACCTAACTTACTTTTTAAAAGCAAAGTTTGCAAATGATGCCAAAACCTAGCAGGTGTTTGATTTAAATCACGTTGTTGTTGCAAGATAACAACTAAATCGCTCAACAATGCACGATAAGTGGAAAGATATGATAAAATCTTTTGCCCATGCTTTTCATAAATAGAAGGTGCATCAAAAGTTTGAACCGAAATTTTTAAATCTTGGCTCAAACGCCTTAAATAAGGCGATAAATATACGCTCGTCTTATCATCCAAGTTTTTTGGATAAGAAAAATAAAGCTTAACTTTTGCAGATAAAAATAACCGATAGGCAAGATACACTTCATTAGCATTTACCCGCGCAATGTCTTTTAAACTGCTGGCAGCAAACAAAGGCAGATGCTCCTTTAACAAAGTTCGCTCTTCTTGCAAAAGAAGACTGTTATTCTCCAAAACGCGCGGCAAGTTGCCCTCGTAAACGCCTAAAACAAACACATACTTAGCCTGTGCTACTCGCGCAAGCTCTAGCGTTGTCACTTTAACTTGATCAAGAGCGGCTGGCACCACTCCAAAATCCAGCTCCTCTAAACCTGTGGAAAATAATTCAATAAATTCCGCTAAATTAAAAATTTCCTCACCAAAAATTTCCACATACTCATCCAATAAATTAATAAAAGCACTCCATACTTGCTCAAAATGTCCTGCTCGCTCCACCTCACCCTTATCTAAAGCAAAGTCGCGATGCAAAAGCAATTGCTGATCAACTTGAGCTTTCAGTAAAAATTCATAAAAAATCTGCGCTGCTTCTTTACATTTTTTTTGCCCAGAACAATCATCCAATTGTTGAAAAAAAGGACATAAAGTCTTTTTAAGAAATTGACGAACTTGATTGCTTGTATCTTCCATTACTTGGTCATAGTCACAAGCTGTATCTTTTTCGTTTTTGGAGTCATAAGTTACAAAAGACCAGTTTGCTTCTTGCATCCAATCTTGATGCTCATAACCATATCTTAAAACCACATTTTCGGTTATATCGACAGTGTTACGAAATTGATGAACTTTTTTTTGCCACTGTTGTATACGTTTTACCTTATTTTCTCTCTTTCTTGTTTGCTTAGGCATTAAAAGCTCTGTTCGAAGCAGACGAAAAACATCTTCATAGCGAAAAAAAGATTGTTTTACGGCAAACAAACTTTGAAAAAACTCAACTAACGGATGATTTTTCATTTTTTTGTCTTTGCCGCTAGCCAAAGGAATTTCATTAATTTTAAAAATTGGCTCTAATAAACGCGAATAAGCATTTAAATCTCGCGTTAAAATGACAATATCTTTATAGCGCGCATGATTTTCCACCACCAAACGACGAATCTCAACTGCAACCCACTTTACTTCCATAATAGGAGCAACTGCCTTAACAATCGTGACATTATCTAATGTTGTATCTATTTTGGGAGCATCTTTAGAAAAGTTAACGACATCTTCCCAATAAGAGGCTAGCTGTTTAAAATCAAGTGAAATTTCATATTCTTCTTTAACAAAATAGTCCAAATAAACCGGCACCTGATGAGCTTTCGCTAAATTTATGCATTGCCGATATAAAAGCTTTAAGTCATAAAAAAGATCGTTGGTATTTAAGTCTTGAAGATTAACTGAATCAGTAATCAATGCTATATTTACTTGAGCGGCTTTGATCAGTAATTGTTCAACCAACCTTAACTCGCAAGCAGTAAAGTGTGAGTAACCAGAAATCAAAAAAAGGACATCTGATAAATCTTCTGTTGTTAAAAAAGTAACTAAACTTTCAAGAATGCTTTCCTTTTGCTTCCCATAGCGCAACAAATTTTGTTCGTATTCAGCAAAAATAAACTGCAACTCCTGTAATTTACGACGTACACCCTCTTCATCTTTAAGCTTTTCTACTAATAACTCGCACTCGATTCTACCTGCTGCAAACTCTTTATATAAGCTTAATAACTGCTCAACAAAACCACTCTTTAAAACTTCACCTTTATAGAGTGAAAGTTTGTGCTTAACATCTCGCAATGATTTTCGCATTACCATCAAAGCGCCCACTTCGCTTAGGCGATCATCAGCTTGCTCAAAAGTGTGCTTAAGATAATACCAAGCTAAACGTGAAAAACTAAAAACTTGCAGCCTTAAGTGAGCAGTTACTTCTGTTTGGTTTAACAGTTTTCCAAACTCTGTCAACAAAGAAATCTCTAACTCAAACTTTATTGAATTAGGAACAATATAAAAAACACGATGCTTTGGATCTTCTAAAAGCCAATTCTTAGCTTTTTTTAACAAAGCCAATTCTTGATTTTTTTCGCCTTTTCCTAAAAAAAACTGCAAGCTCATCACATATCTCCGATTTATTTGGTATTATTTTAGTAATGCCTCCCCTACACTTAAAAAAAATCCGCTGAAAATCAAATTAGAAGAAAACTTTCAACGGATTTAACTTATAATAAATACTTACCTTTAACAAGGAGTATATAGGCGGAATACATAGCGCAGCTGTACCTAGAATTGTAAGAATCAATTTATAATGTTTAGCCATAAATTTCTTCATGATCATAACCTTAAGCATTATGAGGTAGCAATAGGCGGAACAAGTAATGCTGCTATACCTAGAATCGTAAAAATTAATTTGTAATGTTTAGCCACAAATTTCTTCATGATCATAACCTTCCTTCCATAAATGTTTATTTCCAACTTCATTCTTCTAATCGGCACTTAAAGTTTAACAAAATTACTTATTATAGTAAATTGAATTTTATTTTTTTAAACAATAGGAAAAAAATGGCCCTTTTTCTCTTTGCCTATTTTTTTGTTTTATAATAGCTATATAATGAGAAAACAAATTAATATTATAAATTAAAGGAGCTTGACATGGATGAATTTGCCTATTTGGATTACTTATATCAAAATCCTCAGATTTTTGGAAAAACATTTAGAAAAATAAGAACAGATAAAAAATTTACAATCGAGGAAGTTTGTTCAAAAAATAATGCCTGCAATCGCAAAACTTTATATAATTTTGAAAGCGGTAAAAATTGTCTCAATATCTTTAGTTTAGTTAGAATATTGCCCAATATTAATACTTCTATTACGGATTATTTTGCCGCTGTTTTTGCTTACCAAGCCAGTGCTAGTGAAAAATTTATGAAAAAAGTAATGAATTATTATTATCAAAATAATATTGAAGCCCTTAAAAAAATCTTGGTAGAAAAACAAGCTGATAAGTCGAAAAATTTGGAAAAGCATGCTTATATTCTAATGATTTATGCTTTTCTTTATGAAATGGATTCCGATTTTCAAATTTCCGAAGAGATTCTAGAAAAGGCTGGCGATTATTTTTTTGGTGTCGAGCAATGGGGTTATACTGAATTAAATTTATTTAGTAATACAGCTCATGTTTTAAATATTAACTTAACAATAACTATAGCTAGAGATTTAGTAAAGCAAAAAGAAATTTTTGATTTTGATTTAAAAAGAAGAAAAGTTTTTTTAGGATCATTGCTTAATGTTTCATATGCTTGTATAAGAAATTACTATCTAGATGATACGGTTTATTTTTTTGATGCTATTGGTGATTTAATAGCTGAACAAATGCTAGAAAAAACAGTCTTTGAAAGAATTATTTTTAAATTTATGAAAGGTTACTATCATTTACTTAAAGGAGATGCCGATAAAGGCAAAAACTTGATGAAAAAAGCAATTGAGCTCTTCGAAATAACAGAAACTTCAAGTGCCGTAGAACGTTATAAAACTTATTATAAAGTAGCATTATTTCAAGCAAAAGAGCTTGAAAAACTAGGAAATTCTTGCATGTATGAACAACATACGCTTCGTTCTTTTTTATAATTTTGAACAAAGTTTCTGCTATTTTTGACCAAAAAATCAAATTTAAAAGCAGTTTATGCTATAATTGTAAGAAATTATAGGAGATTGAAAGATGAATAGTGAACTTATAAATCGTCCAGAATACTTAAACAGATTAATAGAAAACATCGATATTGACCTTGTTAAAATTGTCACTGGTATTCGCAGATGTGGAAAATCAACATTATTAGATTTATTCCATAAGTATCTTCTTAACTTAGGAGTGGAAGATGAAAGAATTATTCATATGAATATGGAGTCGTTAAAGTATAGAAATTTCACGGATTATCTAACATTTTATGATTATATTAGCAAACAAATCGTTACAGAAAAGAAAACTTATTTAATATTCGACGAATTACAAGCAGTAAAAGGATTTGAAAAAGCTATAGAATCTTTTCGTATCGACTTTGATGTTGACATATACATTACTGGATCAAACGCTTATCTACTATCCTC
>JAIRNX010000054.1 GCA_031257815.1 Lactobacillales bacterium | reverse complement strand
GGCGTCTATTCTGCCTTTTTGAATAGAGCTTAATATGTTGGTTTTGGATTTTTTCGCAATCTTTAACATGAGGTTATTGTAACATATTTTTTAGTTATGGATTACTTTCCGAATTGCAGATTAAAAGATATAGCGCTTTGCAAAAAGATTAATTAAATGTTAAAATATTATAAAAACAAATCCAAAAGGAAGTAATCTTATGTCCAAACCAATATCGCTAGATCTCAGAAAACGAATCCTGCAAGAAGTAAGTAGTGGTCGCGAGAGCGTTCGCAGTGCAGCTGCTAGATTTTTAGTATCAGTAAATTCAATTTACCTATGGCAACGAAAATTAAAGCAAACAGGAAAATTAGAGGCAGATTATAGTCGTAGTGGTAGAAAATCCAAATTAAGAGAAAGAGAGCTGAAATTAATCAAAAAAGAGCTTCTTTTTCAGCCTGATATTGCCTTGCAGGAATTGATAGATAATTTAAAAATTGATATCAGTGTTTCAGCGCTTTGTAGGATCGTGAAATATAAATTAGATTTTAAATTTAAAAAAAGACTCTTCATCCAAAATCACAAAAAAGAGAAGATGTTGTAAAGAAGCGTAAAATTTGGAAAGACAATCAAAAATTTCCCAATTCTCAAAAATTGGTGTTTTTAGATGAAAGCAGTATTAATGCTGGTATGACTAGATCGTCTGGTCGAGCCATCGGTCAAGAACGTGTTAATGATTATGTGCCTGATTGTCGATTTAAGAGAACATCTATTATTTCTGGAGTTTCGTTTAATGGTGTGGTTGCCCCGATGGTTTTTAAAGGAACTTTAAAGACATAAATTTTTAAAACTTATGTAGCAGAATTCCTTGTAGAAGAGATGAACAAAGGTGATGTTTTAGTTCTAAATAATTTATCATCTCATATAAGTAAAAGGTGTTGTAGATCCTTTGATTGAAAAAGGAGTTAAGATTCTTTTCTTGCCACCATATAGCCCGGATTTAAATCCGATTGAGATGATGTGGTCTAAAGTGAAATCTGTTTTAAGGAGATTAAAAGCTAAAATTTTTGAGAGCTTGATAGAAGGTTTAAAAGTAGCTTTTAATGAGATTTCTAAGAAAGATATTGTAGCTTGGTTTGACAAATGTGGTTATTAATAATCTTTTTGCAAAGTGCTATATCGAATACTTAGAACTCTTCGGTATACGCAAACCCACCTTTGAGAAAATGCTCAAGATTCTTGAAAGTGCATTTAAGAAGCTGCACAAACAAGGCGGATGTCCATCACGTTTGAGCATTTTAGACAAATTAGTAATCATGTTAAGCTACTATCATGATTATCGCACAATGCAAAATATTGCATTTGATTACGGCGTTTCCAAAAGTCGTATTTGTGATGCGGTAAAATGGGTTGAAGACGTTCTTATTAAGAACGGAACTTTTGCACTTCCTGGTCGTAAAGCGCTGCAAAAAAGCGATGTAGAATACGAAGTTATTTTAAATGAAGCTTTTTTCCGAGGATGACCCATAAGAGGTATCACTTTTTAGCTTCTTTTTTTGGTTTTTTAGGCAGATTCAATTCTTTTGAATGTATTTCATGTGTCTCCAACTTTTTAACAGTTGCGATTTTTTCATCAATAGTCACAAATAAATTTCCATCAAAAGCTTGTATAATAAGCACTTCAGTACTCCTATTATACAAAAGTTTAGTTCTCGTTTCATCTACGGGTGCATAATATCCACGACAAACACATGAAAGAATTATGAAAAAAATGAGAGCAAGAGAAGTTTTTTAAGTGAATGTTTGATAAAAAAAGTTAGTTAAAATCATTCTCTGTGAACCAAAAACTTATTCATGCGTTTGACGTGACCCATTTCATTAACCTACAGGAATTCCAAGCAATCTCATTTGTGCTTCTGAAACATGCTCTTCTCTATGTAATACTTTAAACATCTCTCCTATTGACATATATGATTGTACGTCCGCATTTTCCACTCGCCCAGCCTTTGGTGGTGCAATAAGTTCATCCAGTCTATCCCAACCAGCACTAGACAACATAACATTTATAGTTGTTTTCACCGTATTTTCAATAGGTCCGCTTATGTACTTAATATTAGATATAACAAATTTCGTATTTTCCTTCACATCATCAAACTTAAATTTTAATTGATGATTTTGACCAGAAATTAAACGCCACATACGACTTTCACCACCAAAATGATAATTGGCAATTCCCTCATTACTCGTAGAAAAAGGCTGTTCCTCAGGCCCTTTTGCTGACAATATTTTAAACTGTGTTTGCAAACTACTATCAACACTCATATTATCACCTTGACCATCATAGTAATGAATAAAAACATGTTGAGGACGCGCTAAACATATTCCATTATCCCAATTTTTATGAAAAACATGCGGATGTTGTATAACAATATCAACTTCATGTGGATTTAATTGTGTAACATCAGGAAGATTTAATGCTTCACCAATCCTTTGACGCCAACCATCATTACCTATAACTGGCGCTCTAAACGCAAGCATATAGTCATTATAATCGTTTCCATGATACGAATGCAAAATGTTCACTTTAAATGGATCTTCAGTATCATTTTTTTCTCCTGAAGGGATAAAACATTGATAATCAGAAGCTGCATTTTGTATACTAAATTTCCACAATGTTTTGTCCGCAAAAGTACCAAC
>JAIRNX010000053.1 GCA_031257815.1 Lactobacillales bacterium | reverse complement strand
TTACAAATTATTGTCGTGTGGGATCTTTTCAAGGAGTAAAAAGCGCCCACATTAAAATAGATGATTCTAAAGAGCAACTTGCTAAAATTAAAAAAATCTTTCCTTGATTGCGAATAAATTTGATCAACAAAACAAAGACGATTGGCCAAATAAAGTAATACTGTCCTTCTACAGCTAATGACCATAAATGAGTAAATGGCGATTCATTGTCAAAATGATTAAAATAAGATGAATCATGATAAATTTGCCACCAATTGTTTAAATAAGTTAGAGAACTTAAAACAACACCGCGCAAATTATTCATCAAGCTTCTTTGAAAAAGGGTGATGTATGCTGAGGCACCAATTAACATCAAAACCATTGCTGGATATAAGCGCTTCATTCGTCGTACATAAAAGCCTTTGAGATCAATTCGACCATTTTGTCGATACTCTTGACGCAATAAATCAGTGATTAAATAACCTGATAAAACGAAAAAAATGGGTACACCAAGGTATCCACCCTTCATCATATTAGGCGATAGATGATAAATAATAACGCCAATAACAGCAATCGTCCTTATACCATCAAACCCTGTGATATAACGTGCACTAGCTAATCTCTTTTTTTTCATTGCATTCTATAGTTTCCGTTCTATATCTATAAATTTATTTTACATATCTTTTTTAAAGCTGTTAAAGATCTTTTTTAGAAATCATCTTCATAAAAGTTTCCTATAATTTTAACATTTTCTTGAATAGAAACAAAAGCGCTATCATCAGTAAGTTCCATAACTTTTTTTAGATCAGAGATTTCCGCTGCTGTTACTACTGTAAAAACAATTCCCTGCGCACTATGCGTATAAGCTCCTTCAGCAGAATGGACAATTGTCGCACCCCGCCGTAGTTTCTCTTGAATACAACTTGCGACTTTATTAGGCATTTTGGTAATAATCATGATTTGCATTTTCTTTTGCCTGGTAAAGATCGCATCTGTTACTTTACCACTAACAAAAATAGTTAAAATTGTATAAAGTGCATATTTCCAACCAAATAAAAAACCGGCCAAAGTGACAATTACCGCATTAAAACTCATTGAAATTACGCCAATACTGCGTTCAGTCTTCTTTTGAATACTTAAACTAACAATATCTAAGCCGCCAGAAGATAAACCGTTTCTTAAAGCATAACCAATCCCTGCACCATTAATCACACCACCAAAAATGGCATTGATAATAGGATCAGCAGTTAATTTTGTTTCCGGAACAATTCGAATAAAAAAGACAGAAAGGGTAACGGTAATCACCGTAAAGATCGTAAAATTTTTGCTAATTCTTCTCCAAGCTAGAAAAAAAAGTGGAAAGTTCATTAACCAAATATTTAGAGAAACCGGCATATTAAATATAAATAAACGTTTAGAAATGGTATAAATAATCTGTGCTAACCCACTTACTCCACTGGCATAAATATTGCCAGGTTGAAAGAAGAAATTCATCGCAATTGCTGAAAGAATGGCATAAATAACTCCTGCTGAAAGTTTTTGACTGTATTTATTAAAATATAAAATAAAGTTACGCATCTGTCATTCTTCTTTCAGCACATTTATTTCCAAATCTGTCAATTGCTCTTTATTAACCAATCGTTAACAGGTTCTAAACTAATTTTTTATAAATTTCAGCAAAATTTTCATACACTTGTTGCAATGGGACACTTACTTCTTTTCGCGTTTTGGCATTTTTAATATTTACTACTTTTGCAGTAAGCTTACTTGCATCAATGGTCATAATCAGCTTTGCTTGCTCCTTATCCGCTGTTTTAAATTGTGCCTTTGCCTTTCGTCTTAAAAAATCGCGATTAGCAGAGTAACCAGCCTGGCGAATAGCTTGCACTAATTTTAAACTTTTAAGATTTGCCTCTTCTCCTACTGTTACGATATAAACATCTAAAGTTTTTTTTACAGGAAGATCAACTTCTTCTGCATCCATTGTTAATAACAGTCTTTCAACCCCGATACCAAAGCCCACACCAGGTGTTTCAGGTCCACCAAAATATTCCACTAAGTTATTATAACGGCCACCAGCAGCAATTGTAGTTTGCGCTCCATTAATTTTATCACTCATTAATTCAAAAATAGTGTGATTATAATAATCTAAACCACGTACCATATTGGAATCAATTTCATAAGGGATTTCAAGTTCTTCAAGCATATTTGTAACTGTTGCAAAATATTGACGAGATTCTTCATTTAAGTATTCAAGAATCGATGGTGCACTTGCAACAATTTTTTGATCTTTCTTATCTTTAGAATCAAGTACTCGCAATGGATTTTCATGTAGACGACGCCTTGAGTTTTCACTTAACTTTTCCATTTGCGGCTCCAAAAAAGCAATTAGAGCTTTTCTGTAAGATGCACGACTTTCTTTATCTCCCAGTGAATTAATCACTAATTTTGTATGTTTAAGTCCCAAACGTTTTAGAAAATCCATCAGCATGGCGATTGTTTCTACATCTACAGCCGGATTATCTGAGCCAAAAGCTTCTACACCTAACTGATGAAACTGCCTCATTCTTCCAGCTTGTGGACGCTCATAACGAAACATCGGTCCCATATAATACACTTTGTAAGGCTTTTTATGCTCAGGGCCAAATAATTTATTTTCCACAAAAGCACGCACAACTCCAGCAGTACCTTCCGGTCTTAAAGCAATATGACGATCGCCTTTATCATAAAAATCATACATTTCTTTTGAAACAATATCAGAAGTACCCCCTACCGTGCGGGCAAAAACTTCATAATGCTCAAATAACGGAGTGCGAAGCTCAAAAAATTGATACTTCTCAAAAACTTCGCGTGCTGTTTGCTCTAAGTACTGCCACTTTTTGAGCTCTTCTGGCAATAAATCACTTGCCCCCTTCGGTCGCTGTACTTTTTTTAACTCTCCCATGAACTTCCTTTCTTTGAATATCTTTAATTTTAAGGACTAGTAACATGCTTTAAGAACGTGCCTAAAGTCCCTTCGCTAGAGATATTAAACACGTTCTTACTATAAATTTTTATTTAAAATGAGTTTTTAATGTTTGCAAAGCATTTTGTTCAATAAGTGGTTTTGCATGTTCTTGTAATATTTCAATGCTTAAACGAGATCTTTTTCCAAATTCAAGCATCTTGGACTTTTCATTTTCTATTTCCTTAAATTCAAACTTATCCATCATGAAATGTACATGGAAAAAATATTTTTGTTTCATTTTAAATAAATCTGTAGGAACTTCGCATAATTTGATTATCTGCGCCATTTTTATAACTGCTTCAAAATCAGCTAGCTCAAGAACAAAATGAGAATGTTTAATGTAATTTTCTCTTGCTAACTCTTCTGTAGATAAAGAAGATAACTTGGTATTTTCACTTAGATTTAAATCAAGTGGAAGTGGGCGTTTATTATCACTAATTTTGCTAGACGACTTTTTAAGTTGTTCAAAAAATTTTAATGGAGTTTTCATTCGCTTTACCTCTCCACAGGAAACAATTAATTCAATTGTATTTTGAAACTTAATACTAGGAATTAAATGAAAAGCAACTTGATCAGTTCTTTTAAATTTATCATAAAGTTTAAATTCTTCGATAACACTAAAGAAAAATTTCTCTGCTTCTTTTTGACTAGACATCATTTGTATTAAATTAATTCCACGCTGTTTTAAGTCTTCATCACGAATCAAAATGCGTATGGAATATTCATCAATATGCTCCATTTCCATCGTGCTTTCACCCCGAATTTATCTTTTACTCATCATAAAATATGCTATTAATTAACGTTTTTATTTTACCTAATTTGGTTTGAAAAATAAAGCTTTTATCTCGTTAGCTGCAATTCGGAAAGTAATCCATAACTAAAAAATATGTTACAATAACCTCATGTTAAAGATTGCGAAAAAATCCAAAACCAACATATTAAGCTCTATTCAAAAAGGCAGAATAGACGCC
>JAIRNX010000028.1 GCA_031257815.1 Lactobacillales bacterium | reverse complement strand
TTTTTCGCCCTTCGTCGTTAAAAATCCTCGATTTGGATCACCAAATCTGCGTTTTTTGCCTAAAATTGCATAAAAATTTTCCCAAAATTTCATCTATAGAGAGATAGTAGACAGGCTCTAAGAAAGTAGGTTTATTGTGGATTTCTTGGTGGGTTATACAGGATTTGTTGGTAGTAATCTTAAGCATAGTCATAAGTTTGATGGTTTGTTTAATCGCCAAAATATTCAAGAAGCATATGGCAAGCGTCCAGATATTTTAGTATATGCAGGTATTCCTGCTGAGAAGTATCTTGCAAATAAATCTCCTGGAAAGGATTTAGAAATTATCCAGCAAGGTATACAAAATATTCAAAATATCAATCCACAAAAGTTGGTCTTAATTTCAACGATTGATGTGTATGAAAAAGCAGTTAATGTGAATGAAGATGATTTGGCGGATGCAAAAGAAACATATGGAAAAAATCGCCGATTTTTGGAAACTTTGGTGCAAAAAAATATATCAGACTTTCATATTGTGCGTTTGCCGGCTTTATTTGGAGTTGGGATCAAGAAAAATTTTATTTATGATTTGATTAATATCAATCCTGCTTTGCTCGCTAAAGATAAGTACGAAGAGCTGTCACAAAAGTCATCGTTGATCAAAGCTTCTTACCAACTGCAAGAAAACAGTTTTTATAAGTTGATAATTCAAGAAAAGCGTGGATTAAATGATTTAAAGAAAGAGTTTTTGTCTTTAGATTTTTCGGCATTGAATTTTACGGATAGTCGGGCCATTTTTCCTTTCTACAATCTTCAAAATTTATGGCAAGATATTCAATGGGTGATCCAAAAGAAGATCTCTTTGATGAATTTGGCAGTTGAACCATTAACTGTTAGTGAAATTTACCAGGCTGTGTTTAAGCGTGAGTTTATAAATGAACTGAAAAAAACTGTACCACATTATGATTTTAAGACGAAGTATTCTGCAAGTGGGTATTTAAAGAATAAAGAGGAAATTTTAAAGGAGTTAGTGGCATTTATCAAGGAGCAACAAAAATGAAACTTTCAATTTCGCAAATGGGTTGGGATCCAGCAGATAATGATGAAGTTTTTACGTATTTAAAGGATCAAGATTTTCAGGGAATTGAAATGCTTCCAACGATGACTATAGGGAGCAGTCCCTATGCTTTGTTAGATGAAGCTGCAACCTTTCAGCAAAGACTGTTAAGGAAGTATTCTCTTGAAATTGCTTCGATGCAGTCGTTGATTTATGGAAGGTGTGAAAATTTATTTGGAACTGATGAAGAGCGTAAGACATTACTTAATTATTTAAAAAAAGCAATTCTTTTTGCAGAAAAGATTCATTGTCCTAATTTGGTGTTTGGTTCTCCGAAAAATCGCTTAATGGGTGAAAAAACAAATCCAAAAGAAAAAAATGCTGTTCAATTTTTTAAAGAGTTAGGTGATTTTGCTTATGAACATAAAACGCGTTTTTCATTGGAGGCAAATCCTGTTATTTACGGTGGAGATTATGTTTTAACTACTAAGCAAGCACTTGAAGTGATTAAAAACGTAAACTCTCCTGGTTTTTGTTTAAATTTTGATGTGGGCACAGTAATTGCTAATGATGAATCGTTAGATTTATTAAGAGAGAATATTGATTGGCTAAATCATATTCATATATCTGAACCTTTTTTGGAAAAAATACGGCCTCGCTCTTTGCATCAGATACTGGCTAATCTTTTGCATGAATTAAACTATCAAAAATATATTTCCATCGAAATGAAAAATCTGGGAAATTTTGAGGAAACAAAAAAAGTGATTGCTTACATTAAGAATATTTTTACTTAATTTAAAAAGTTCATGATATATATATTAAAAATTCTCAAAAAACATTTTATGTAACCTTTTTTCACAATAATTCATTTTTTGCTTATTTAGTTTTATATACAGATATAATTAAACTGTAGAATTATAGTACTTTGATAAATTATATGAAAAAGAGTTGATATAATTATGATTTGGAATTTTGGGCAAGTATATCAAAAAATTCGTAAAGAAAAAGGTTTAACGCAAACAAAAATTTGTGGGGATTTAGTTTCTAGAACAACTTTATCAAAAATTGAAAATTGTCATAGTGTGCCGTCTTATGAAACTTTTGCTTATTTACTAAAACAAGTAAACATGTCTTTTGATGAATTTGAGTTTGTTTGTAATAATTTTAAGTTAGATGGTCGAATGAAAATTTTTGCGGAATTTGATGCAGCTATTTCGAATGAAAATATTTTATTGCTTGCTGATTTAAGAGAAGATTGTGTGAAATTTTTAGAAAAAAATCATGATTTAGGAGTTGAGAATTTATTAATAGTCATTGATTATTTGATTATTATTCATAAAGATGTTGGAATTGAAAATGTTGAAGCAACTAAATTAATCAATCTCCTTTGGAACAAGCTTGAAGCTGTTGACACTTGGTATTATAACGAGATAAAAATAATTAATTGCATTTTATTTTATTTCTCGGCAGAAACAGTCTTAAATTTTTCTGTTAAATTAATTGATTCAATTAAAAAATATAGAGGCTTTAGCAAAGATATCGATAATTTTTGTTGCGCTGTTTATACTAATCTTTCCACATTTTATCTGTATAAAAATCTTTATTCAGAGTGTCTTGATATTAGTAGATTAGTTACAGATTTAGCTCAAATTATTAAACGTTATGATGCTTACTGCCTTAGTAATGCAAGAATTGGACTTTGTATAGGAGATAAGCAAAAAATTCAAGACTCAATCAAAACTCTTGAATTTTTTGGTGAAGATAATCTTGTCAAAGAAATTGAAATAGAGGTTAAACGCTTTGCTTCATTGCTTAAGAAAAATGAAGAGTAGCATCGGTGCGTACAATTAGAACATCACATGGTGCATGACGAATAACATATTCAGAAACAGAGCCAATAAAAAGTCTTTCAACTGCGTTTAAACCTGTAGCTCCTAGCATAATTAAGTCAATATTTTGTTCGCTAGGAATTTGCTTAGCAATGATTGATTTTGGAGAGCCGTACTCAATAATTGTTTTTACATCTTTGCATCCCTTTTTTTGTGCTTCTTCTTCATGTTTTTTTAAAGTATCTTCAGCCATTTTAGTAGCCTGTTCTGCCAAAACACCGTCAAAAGAAGAAACGGTTTGAAAAGCTCGGGTATCAATAATATGTGCTATTGTTAATTTGGCTTGATTTCGTTTGCTAGCATTTATGGCTTTATTAAAAGCTTTTTCAGCTTCTTTAGAACCATCAACAGCTACTAAAATATGTTTGTATTCTTGCAACATAATCTTACCTCCCTCGTATAATATAAACA
>JAIRNX010000163.1 GCA_031257815.1 Lactobacillales bacterium | reverse complement strand
AGCTTTTTATGGATATATGGCTCATTTGTTGCTCCGAGAATTTTTAAGCGTATTGGCTTATGGAAGACAATTGTGTTGGGTTCGTTAATGTCTTTGTGTTTGGCGACTGTGATTGTTTTCTTTCCAAAAACGCCGCCTCTTTTCTTTTTTATGATTCTAGGAGCATTCCACGGTTTTATTTTAGGAGTGACCTTTACAACTTTTACGATCGGAGTGCAGCAAAGCGTAACAAAGGAACATATCGAAGAAGCAATGTCAGTTAATTCTTTGGTGCGTGTTGGTGGTAATACAGTGATGATTGCTGTATATGGTGTGATTTTAAATACATTTATGCGTCTTTTTATGATTAAAGGTGCCAATTTAAATATGATGAACAAATTAATGGATAGAAAGGCATTGCATTTAGTACCGCAAAATTTATTAGAGTCTTTAAGAGGGTTGTTATATCAGGGCATACGTATCATTTTTATAACTGTTTTCTTGATTTTATTGGTGAACTTGATTGTGATGGTTGTCTTTCGAACACCAGATTACTTTGAGGAAATGTAGGTTTTAATAATTGACCAATCGGATCCATATCATATGCTACATATGAAGCATTCGCAGCTTTAACATGCGAAATAGCAGCAAAAATAATCGCTGGTAAATCTTTTTGCTTAACTTTCTTACGGTTTGCCTGAAAAGTATTCGTTGTAATAACATCCGCATCTGCGGTGATATAATCTTTGTGAATGCTTTTTACAATCTTTGGATGAGACAAATTAAAATCCTTTGGATTTTCGCCCACTGACAAACCTCGAGCTTGCAACTGTGTTCCCATCGCCCCATCAAACAAAACAAACTGATCTAAATTCAAAATACCCTCGTAACTATTTTAGTCTACTTTTCCAACAACTATTTCTTCTAATTCCAAAGGAGCTGCTTCCTCTGCTGCTGATTTTGAAATACCATAAACTGTGCGCACTTTTTGATAAATTTCTTCAAATATAACTGGATTTTCTTTTAAATATTGCTTAGCTTTTTCTTTTCCTTGGCCAATTCGCTCATCGTTATAGCCATACCAAGCGCCAGATTTATTAATAATATCTCTTTCTACAGCCATCGAAATCACTTCACCTGTATGCGAGATTCCTTCTCCATACATAATTTCAACTTCTGCTACTTTAAATGGCGGCGCCACTTTATTTTTCACTACTTTAATTTTTGTATCATTTCCAACAACTTCGACTCCTTCTTTTATTTGCCCACCACGACGAACTTCCAGACGAACTGTTGCATAGAATTTTAATGCCCGCCCTCCAGGAGTTGTTTCAGGATTGCCAAACATAACTCCAACTTTTTCACGTATCTGATTAATAAACATCGCAATCGTTTTGGTGCGATTAATGGTGCCTGAAAGTTTTCGCAGTGCTTGACTCATTAAACGTGCTTGCAAACCAACGTGTGCATCGCCCATCTCGCCTTCAATTTCAGCTCGCGGAACTAAAGCGGCTACAGAATCTACAACAATAATATCCACTGCACCTGAAGATACCAAAGCATCTGCAATCTCTAAACCTTGCTCTCCTGTATCTGGTTGAGATAACAGTAAGTCATCAATATTAACTCCTAACTTTTGTGCATATAAAGGATCCAGCGCATGCTCAGCATCAATAAAAGCCGCCACACCACCTTGGCGCTGAACTTCTGCAATAGCATGCAAAGCTACCGTTGTCTTCCCAGAAGACTCTGGTCCATAAACTTCAATAATTCTCCCTTTTGGATATCCACCAACACCTAAAGCTAAATCTAAAGCCAAAGAACCCGATGATACTGCAGAAATTTGCTGATCGACCTTTTCACCTAACTTCATAACAGAACCTTTACCAAAATTTTTTTCAATCTTCTTTAATGCCTGATTTAACGCTTCCTGTCTATTATCTTTCCTCAAAATAAAATCCTCCTATAAAAACACAAAATGCAGCAAACGCTTGTTCGCTTTTCTTTACTACAGTCTATCTCTCTTTAAAAAAAGTTGCAAGCAATTTAACGAACTTTTTTTCTGATTAACTAAACTAATTTTTCAATAACTCCCTGCGAAGGATATCAAGTCCGCACATTACAGCACTTTCACGTATAAACTGCCTTGTTTTACTAAAATGAAACAATCGAGCAGCCGGCGGTTTTCCACGCCTTGCCAAACCAATCCACACTGTTCCTAATGAATTCTCTTCTAAAGAATCTGGACCTGCAACCCCCGTAAAAGAAAGAGCATAGTCCGCATCTATGATATCTCTAGCGTTTTCTGCCATCATCCGCGCTGTAAACTCTGAAACAACCCCTTCTTCCAATAAACTCGCCTCAGAAATCCCTAACAGCTTTGCTTTTGCCTCCAACGAATAAGCTACAACTCCACCCTTATAAACTTCGGAAACTCCTTTTACATCTCCAAGTGTTGATTGAAATAAGCCTGCTGTTAAACTTTCCGCTACCGTTACCGTTTGACCCTTTTCTTTTAGTAAAGAAACAACTACTTTTACTAAAGAATTATCATCTCCATACCCATAAAAGTAAGATGCAACACTTTCTGTGGTTAAAATATTTTGCTCTAACTTATCTAATTTCTTTATTGCCTCACTTGTACTCTTTGACTTTGTTGCCAAGCGTAAAGTCACTTCTGTCTTTTTGGTATAAGGAGCAAGCGTTGGATCAGTTTGCTCTACAATTAATTTCTCTAACTTAGTAGTTAACTGTGATTCGCTGGTTCCATAAAAACGCAAAACTCTAACATGGATTTGTTCATTTTTTCCTATAATTTCTTGCAACAAAGGCTTCAGCTCTTTAGTCAGCATTGTTTTCATCTCACTTGGTGGGCCAGGTAAAACCGCATAGTAATGATTATTTTTTTGCAAAAAAGCTCCTACCGCTAAACCTACATGATTAAAGAGCGCTTTTGCGTTTTCCATCACCAGCACTTGCCGCTCATTATTAGCCATCTTTTCGCGTTTTGTTTGTGCAAAATAATCTTCTAATTTTTTCTTACTTGAAGGATCAGACACCAACTTCTCTGATAAATGCTTTGCCAAAACCTGTTTGGTGATATCATCCTCCGTAGGACCCAAACCTCCAACTAAAATCAATAAATCACTACGCTTCTCTGCTTGCAAAATAGCTTCATTAAGCCGCTTTCTATTATCTCCAACTGTAACATGATAGTAAATATCAATTCCTAGATCGGCTAAATATTCAGAAATAACAGCAGCATTTGTATTTACTACTTGCCCCATTAAAAGCTCTGTTCCTACCGCAATAATCTCTGCTTTCATTGCTATACCTCCGTTTAGAATCTGTTAAAACTTCTCTTCAAAAATAAGAATACGCATTTTTTAAATAAAAAGCACCTTAAACAAAGTTCTTCGTTTAAAATGCTTTGTATTTATTATTTCAACCTTTATTCAACAACGTCTGTGCAGCCGTAATGATTGCCAGTTTATATACATCCTCTTCATTTGCTCCACGTGAAAGATCAGAAATTGGTTTATTAAGTCCCTGCAAAATGGGACCAATGGCTTCAAAATTGCCAAGACGTTGAGCGATTTTATAGCCAATATTGCCTGATTGCAAATCTGGAAAAACAAAAACCGTTGCATTGCCTGCCACTGATGAATCAGGTGATTTTAAACGTGCAACAGATTCGACATAAGAAGCATCAAATTGCAACTCGCCATCGATAATATAATCAGGCGCTAAGCTTTTGGCAATTTTGGTTGCTTCGACCACTTTTTCAACTTCAGGGGATTTGGCTGAGCCCTTAGTTGAAAAGCTTAATAAAGAAACTTTAGGATCAATATCAAAAATTTCTGCAGTTCGCGCAGATTCAACCGCAATTTCTGCTAATTCCTGCGCACTCGGATTGATATTAATTGCACAATCAGAAAATAAATATTTTTCTTGATCACGTCCGCGAACCATCAAAAATGCTCCTGAAGTTCGCGTAACGCCAGGACGCGTCTTAATAATCTGCAATGCCGGTCGAACGGTATCACTGGTCGAATGAATCACACCTGACACCATTCCATTTGCTTTATCCATAAAGCTAAGCATTGTGCCAAAATAATTATAATCATTCAGCAACAACTCACGTGCTTTTTCCTCAGTAATCTTACCTTTACGCACAGTAACAAAAGCGTTTAACATTTTTTTAAAATGTTCATAATTTGATGGATCAATAATCTCAAACATTGACGGCTGCAAACCTCGATTATTAATTGCCGTGTGAACCTCTTCTACATTTCCAATTAAAACAGGTTCCATCAATTGCTCGACTTTTAAACGTGCTGCTGCGCCCAAAATACGAGCATCAGTACTCTCTGGGAAAACAATTCTAAT
>JAIRNX010000112.1 GCA_031257815.1 Lactobacillales bacterium | reverse complement strand
GAAATATTGCCTGCATTGCCCACAGGAATAGCCAAAACATCTGGCGCTTTCCCTAAATCTTCACAAATCTCAAAAGCAGCTGTTTTTTGGCCTTCCAAACGATAAGGATTTACCGAATTAACCAAAGCAATCTTCTCTGTTGCCGCAATATCACGCACTGCTTTTAAGGCTTCATCAAAATTACCAAAAATTGCAATAATTTCTGCTCCATACATAATCGCTTGCGCCAATTTGCCAAGTGCGATCTTCCCATCAGGAATTACCACATACGCTTTAATCCCAGCGCGTGCCGCATACGCCGCCGCTGCTGCTGAAGTATTTCCTGTCGAAGCACAACAAACAGCCTTAGCTCCTTCTTCCACAGCTTTGGCCACCGCCATCACCATTCCGCGATCTTTAAACGATCCCGTTGGATTTAATCCTTCATATTTTCCATATAAGTTAAGATTCAATTCTTTAGATAGGTGAGGCAAATAAATCAAGGGTGTGTTCCCCTCGCAAAGCGAAATTTTTGGTGTTGCTTTGTTTACAGGAAGATAATCTTTAAAGCGCTCCAATAAACCTGTATACATAACTATATCCTCCTAGTTAATCAAAAATATTATAAACACTAATTAGTTCAAAGCCTGGCGTACTTTCAATACTTTTTAAAAATTGCTTTTTTCTTTTTGCACTTGCTGCATAAGTAAGCACTACCACTTGCGGATCATAATCAATCATCTGTTTAATTTTAATTTGCGCTTTGGCAAATAAACTTTTCAGTTGCTCAAACTGCTTTTTCCCATCAAGAACTTCAAAATGAAAGTAGTATTGATTCCTAATTTGCGAATCTGTAGCTAGTTTTTTTGCCTTTTTATATGTATTAAATGGAATCCCCAAAACTTCATGCTGAACATTTTGAGCAATCGCTATCAAATCAGCTACAACAGACGCTGCTGTAGGTAAACTACCTGCTCCAGGTCCATAATACATTGACTCTCCAATTTCTGCTGACTTCACAAAGACCGCATTCATTTCATTATTAACATTGGCTAATTGATGATTTTTATGAACTAAAGCAGGGGCAACTGCCACATCAATGCCTTCATCAAACTTGCGAGAATAACCAATAAGTTTAAATACATAATCTAGTGAATCTGCAATTTTTACATCCTGACTTTGCAACATGCGAATACCTTGTATTTTTATATCATCTAATGAAATTTTCATGCCATAAGCAAAGTCGCTTAAAATAACCATCTTATAAGCTGCATCAATTCCATCAACATCATTGGTTGGATTAGCTTCAGCAAAACCTAACTTTTGTGCAGAAGTTAAAGCTTCATCATATGTTGCGCCTTTTTGCATCATTTGCGTTAACATGTGATTAGTTGTCCCATTTACAATGCCTAAAACTTCATAAATTCCATCTGCGCTTAAAGAAGAACTTAATGTTCGCAAAATAGGGATCCCACCAGCAACCGCTGCCTCATAATAAAAATTCACATTCTGCTTTTTAGCCAATGTAGTTAATTCTTCGCCGTAAGTTGCAATCAAATCTTTATTGGCACTTACCACATGTTTACAAGCATTTAAAGCTTCTTTAATAAAAACTCGTGCTTGCTCAATTCCACCTATTAACTCTACAACAACATCAATTTCAGGATCTTGCACGATATCTTTAATGTCTGGCACTAACTGAAAATGATATTTTTGCGCCAATGCTTTTTTGACTTCGACATCCCGTACTAACGCTTTGGCAATAACGATTTTCATCTCAGTAGTTTGTTCAATTTTATCCTTTTGTTCTTGCAAGATAGCAGGAACTCCAAAACCTACTGTTCCCAAACCTAATACAGCAACTTTTAACGTCCTCTTTGACATTGTCTTCTCCCCCAATTAGCTTCTTTTCTAAATAGATTTGCTGATCATGATCCTCATTATAAATAAAAAAATCACCGATCACCACTTAGAATGATGTTAGTGAAGGTCAACAAGTGTAGCGATACCATTTTAGGACTGCATATTTTTGTTTTTTCCTTGATAGCTTTAAAAAAATATTTATATTTAGTTGAGTTATTTTTTTATTTCTGCGTACTTTTTATTTGAGTCTCAAAAATATATTTAAGAGCGTGTTAACGATCTAAAGGAATTATTATGGATTTTGAAGAGTTTTGGTTAGCAAAAAAACGTTGGATAATTAGCGGAGTGGTGATTAGCAGTCTGATGGTTTTGTGTTTGTTTTTGATTTTTCATTTATCATCTAAGCAAGAAATAGAAGATAATGATTTTTTGCGCTCAACAGACATTTCTTCGACTGGCAAGCAAGAAAAAGAGACTGCCAAAACATCTAGTTCTTCTTCAAAAATTTATGTAGATGTCAAAGGGGCGGTTTATAAACCAGGGATGTATTGCTTGACAAACAACAAAAGAGTGAATGATGTTATTAAAATGGCGGGTGGTTTAACTGAACAGGCTGATACAAAGCAAGTGAATTACGCGTTAAAACTTGTTGATCAAATGCTTGTTTATATCCCTCAAATTGGCGAAGTGGTTGCTAGTAATATTTCAACAACAAATTCACCTAATCCAAAAATGGATAAAAAGATTAATTTGAACACAGCTACATTAGAAGAGCTGCAAACATTAACGGGGATTGGCGCAAAAAAAGCCCAAAAAATCATTGATTATAGGGAAGCAAATGGTTTATTTGCAAAAGTTGATGATTTGCAAAATGTAAATGGATTTGGCGCAAAAACAGTAGAAAAGTTAAAAGATAATTTGACGGTGTAAAACGTTAAACTTTAAGAACCTGTTAACGATCTCTAGTGAAATGAATTTTTGAGCTATTTTTTCACAATTTGAGGCAAAAAACGCAG
>JAIRNX010000044.1 GCA_031257815.1 Lactobacillales bacterium | reverse complement strand
TCCTTGCTCACCAATTCTTCCACAAAGGTGTTCCATTCGCCGCATGAAGGGCAACGTCCCAGCCACTTTACGGATTCGTATCCGCACTGTTGACAAAAATATGCTGTTTTTGTTTTAGCCATACTAAACAAAAAATTTATCGTAGAATAAGGAAACAGTAAGCGGTATCACACTGTTTTTATTTCCTTGAAATAATCGATTAAAATTATTCTTTCCTTGTTGGTATAATTGGGGTTCAATCAAAACAATGTTTTCTTTGAAGAATGGTGTCTCTGCGCCCACAAATGATTTAGAATATTTGATTTTGTTTAAAATATTCTCTTTAAAAGTTGTATCAAAAATTTTGCTTTTCCCAAGATTAAACTTACATTCCACCAATACCATCTTCCGGTTTTTCTCTGCTGTGGAAACTCCAAATGTAAAATCACAAGTGGGACTAAGAGCGTGTTTCCCTTGCGCCCTTTCCGTTTTATCAAGATTGAGCACTGCGTGTTTTTTATGAAACGGACAAAGACATTTTTTTATTCCTTCTTCTTCCAATAGTGTTTTAATAGCGCTCAGGAACTCTTTGTACTTGGATACAAAGGAATGGTTTGTCGTTGTGTTTTCACAATATTTTAAGTGGTTATTGCGCTGTGGATGCATATTGGTTAATTCTGTCTAAAGCTATGTTAAATGAAGTAAATATAGGCTCAATATTTTGCTTCAACAAATTATAATCATACAAATAGCAATCCTGGATTTTTTTTGCAAGATAAAAGTTTAAGGTTTCTAATCTTTTTTCTTTTTCAGCTATATATCTAATGACGCTAATCATATCGGGATGGTGACTGGCAATAAAAAAACGCACACCTGCTATTTTATTTAATAATACTATCAATCGGGCATACTCGACAACCCACTGCGGATGTAAATGGGCTTCGGGTTCGTCAATGATCACCAATGTGTCGTTATGCAATGTGCCGTTTTTATAAAGTAATTGCAAAATCGCAAATGATTTCAGACCGGTAGCGCAATCCAATAAGTTAATGCTTAAACCATCCTTGCGTTTGTAAATAAAGCCCTGTGCAAAGCCAAAATCTTTGTTTACATTCAACGCCACATCTCCTTCCAGGACATCAGCACTTAAATTTACTGTAAATTCATCTTCATATACCGCATCATAGGCAGCACTGTAAGCAGCACTATAGCTACTGCCTTTTTGTAACAATGTGTTTAAATCCTGCCAATAGGTATATGCTTGAACTCCGATAGCCATTGGTGTATCAATATATACTTGTTGTTTAACACAAAAAGATTTATTTAACCGTTTATTTCCGGTATCCGTCAGTAAAGAAGTGCCTTCAGAGATATTGAATTGTCCATGTAAGCGCTGAAGTGAGAACATTGTCTGTATCGCTCTATCCAACACAGATATTGGTCTTAATGTCGTGGTTACTTCCGCAGCAGTAATCTCCGCTATGATTTGCCCGCATAACTCATCAATATGCTGAATAAACAATTCCTTGCTTATTTCCTCAGAGGCATGAAGTTTGCTAACTTTAGAAACGCTTTCTACAAGCTTTTCCGTAGCGGATTTCGGAGGCATTTCAGCAATGTCTTTTTTTAAAGCATCGCCGGCCATTTGTACTTGTTGCTTCAATGCATCAAAACTTTTGTTCAAGGTGGTTTGCCATTCCTTTCCAAAAAAATTCATAGATGCAGTAAATCGATCCTTGTAGCTGCTGGCAGCATAATAATAGCATCTTTCGGCTATGTCTCCTGTCTTTGTAAAGAGTGCAGATATTTTATGGCGGACTTCTTTTTTTAAAATAGCATCAAAATGATTTGCTGTTTTATAAGTTTGATAAAGCAATTTTGAGATGGTGCTTTTGCCACAACCGTTTTCTCCGGCAACTACCGTAATACCATCTAAAATAATTGCGGCGTGATGAATGACTCTGAAATCTTTAATCTCGACTTTAATTTGATGGTTCATTGCTTTGTGTATTTTTTACAAAGGTAGCATTAAATTATCAGATTACACACAAATGGATAAAATGCATGTTTTTGCACGCTTTTAACAATTTTTAACAAAAAGAAGGGTGTATTCCCCTTACTTTTAACCCAAGTTCGATTATGTTAATAATTTATAAAAAAATAAAAACAAATCACCGCATTTGCAAATTATTAAAAACAAGTGTAGTAGGCGGAAATTTAATTGGGATAAACACAAAAAGTGTCAAAATTCAAAGTATTTAAATCAATTTTCAAAGTAATATTAAATAAAACTGCCATACATTTGGGACGTTGATTTTAAGGCATTATAAATCTAACATCAACCGAACTTTAATAACATAATCGAACCTATGTAAAAACCGGAAGTAAATCTATCATCTAATAGTCTAACATCTAAAATTTTTATAGTATGAAAAAAACGAAACTGTACCTGTTTATTATTGCAGCGCTTGCGGCCGCCGGTTGTTCCAACCACTCCGACCCCTGTGAAATAAACCCGCAGCCGGGATGCCCCAACTACGTGGATATCTGCATAACAAACCCACAACCCGGATGTCCCAACTATGATCCGGATCCGGTGGTGGCCGATACCATTACCCTTGGTTCGGCGACCTACACGGTGGAAACCACTATGGAGGA
>JAIRNX010000127.1 GCA_031257815.1 Lactobacillales bacterium | reverse complement strand
ATTTTCTATTTTTTTAATTTGTTGATCAACAGTCATTGTCCTCTCCTTATTTAATTGTTTTGCATTGCTTAAACAAACCTTGAAAAACGCTCCACTGATAATAACAAGCGCCATTATAGTCTGTACGATAAATTTTTTGATGCTTTAAACGTTTCAGTGTTTGTTTGTTCGGATGAGAAAAACGATTTTTCTTTCCTACGGAAATCCAAGCTATGTGAGGTTGCAGGCAATTTAACAATGCTTTTGAAGTTGATGTAGCACTCCCATGATGACTTACCTTTAATACATCTGCGCGCAGCTTAGGATAATGTTCAACTATCTCGTGCTCGCCTTCTTTTTCTAAATCTCCGGTAAATAAAAAGCTTTTTTTGCCCATATTGCGGTATAAAACTAAAGAATCCTTATTCTCACCATTTCCAGGTCTCGTAGGTAATAATAAATAAAACTTATCAATTTTTTGCGGAGCAAGTACAAGTTTAATTTTTGTTCCCTTTTGTGCAATAGTAAGCAATTTTTTTCGAAGCATTTTTCGTTTTTCTGCACCTTTTGGAAGGTAAATGGTTCGAATTTTGATTTTCTTTGCCAAAATATCTACATCGCCACAATGATCAGCATCCGCATGAGTTAAAAACAGGGAGTCAATCACCCGAACACCCCGACTTTTTAAAACAGGTATCAGCGTTTTTTCCGCATTTGTTACTTGATGGCTATTATTTCCAAAATTTACTCGCCCGCCGGTATCAATTAAAGTCACTTTTTGATTAAATGGCTCCTGAATCAGCAAACTATCTCCTTGACCAACATCAACCATCATCACTAAACCATAAAAGGGGTGACTAATCAAAAAAGGAAACAGCAAAAAAATCAGACAAAGACATATAAATGAAAAACTTTTCTTATTTTCAAGAAAATTCACTCCCCAAAAAATCAATATCCACATTAGAATTAACAAAAATAATGACGGCTTCCCAACACAGCAATTAATCGAAAAAGTTTTTTCAATCATTTCTAAAAAATTATTTAAAAATTGCAGCAAAACATTTAATAAATTTATCAAAAACGAAATGGGGAAACAAAAGATAAAAACCAAACCAGCATATAAAAAATGCTCAAATATCCAACCTAAAAGGCAAGTTAATATTAAAGATAATGGATTCCATTCAAAAAAGTGCCACCACAAAAGTGGAAGTAGAGTAAACGATAATCCTGCCGAAAAGATCAGATTTTGCATAACTTTTGAAGAAATTCGGGCAACTAATGGTTGCCAAAATAAAATAGCAAAGCCAAAACCATATGAAAGTTGACCCCCTACAGTCATCAGCAAATATGGATTAACACACATGCCTAACAATAAGCTAAGAAAAAAGCAATCCTGCTTGTTTAAACCAAAACGATAACGTTGTGAGATATATTCTGCATTTTTTTGAAATAACCCTCGAAGAAGGCTAACTGCAAAACCGGCCATTCCTGCATAAAGAAAACTAGCCAAAAGCTGCAAGATTAAAGTTACTTCAAGACTTACACCAAGTCTTAACAAAAGATAACGAAATAATGTTAAGAAAAACATAACATGTAGTCCGCTTAAACAGAAAAAATGAATAATGCCCAAATGCTGAAATCTTGCTAAAACATCGGAAAACTCTCGATCTGAATATGAAAACAATAAACCTTCTAAATAATAACAAAGCGGTTTTGGAAATGTTTGCTTTATTCTATGAATCGCACAAAAACGTAACCAAGACAACCAATCCCCAACAGAAGATAAATGATATTTCTTTAAAGAATAGCACTTAACAGAACAAACTAATGCTATTTTCTTACCATGCAAGTATTTTTGATAATCAAAGCCATTTAAATTTCGCTGTCCTTCAGGAATCTGTAATTCTCCTTTGAAAGATAATTCAATTGGGTGATTAATTTGCTGCCATTTTTTTCGTTCTTGTTCAAACTTTATTGGAAGAAAACACATTACTCTTGTCTTTTTATTGAGTTTACCAACAAAAGATACTTGATGATCAGTTATTTGCAAAGTATCCAATTGAACAATAATTCGTCCGCAAAAATTGCCGGTCATTTTTTGCACTTGATGGTAATAAGAATTTTCACGACCAATCAAACAGCTAATAAAGGCAGCACAAATTATAGCCAGCAAAATCAAAATTTTGTCTTTACTCACTCCAATACGGATTACAGTAAAAATAACAAACAAAATACTTGCTAAGCTAAAATTATAAAATAATAAAGTCGCTGATAAAATCACCAAGCTTAATAAAATAAATGGCGTCTTTTGCAAAAGATGAAAAAGTTTACTCTTCGTTAGTTTCAGGTAAGAAAGATTCATCATTTTCACCAAAAGTTAATTTATCAAAATATTTTCGCGATAATTTTACTTTCTCTACCTTAACTTTCACAGCAGAAATCAATTTCAATGCATATTCATTATTATGATAATCTTCTAAATAATAAATTTTTTTAATTCCTGCTTGTAAAATCATTTTAGTACAAGCAAAACAGGGCAAATGAGTGACATAAATTTCGGCATTTTCTGTTGAAATTCCAAATTTTGCACACTGCAAAATAGCATTCATCTCGGCATGAATCGTGCGTACACAATGTCCATCTACGACATAACATCCATCATCTATACAATGCGTATCACCGCTAACAGAGCCATTATATCCACCTGCAATAACTCGCTTATCTCGCACAATCACTGCCCCTACTTCTAAACGCTTACAAGTACTTCTTAACGACAATAAAACACTTTGCCCTATAAAATACTGATTCCAAGGAATCCGTTCATAACTCATCTTTTCACCTACTATATTTTCTTTTTGCTCTATGCAAATACATATTAGAACCTATTAACGATCTCGAAGCGATGAATAATTTTGGCTCTTTTTTCACACTTTTTCGTTAAAAAGCCTCAATTTAGAACCACTAAACCTGCGTTTTTTGCCTCAAATTGTGAAAAAATAGCTCAAAAATTCATTTCACTAGAGATCGTTAACAGGTTCTTAAAGTTTAACGTTTTACACCGTC